>JAFZFY010000241.1 GCA_017555665.1 Pseudomonadota bacterium
AACCGGTCATCCTAAGCGCCGAGAATGGCTGTCCGAAAACCGAACCGGTCATCCTAAGCGCCGAGAATGGCTGTCCGAAAACCGAACCGGTCATCCTAAGCGCCGAGAATGGCTGTCCGAAAAAGGGAACAGCCTTTCCATCATGCCTTTCTTTCTGGAGGGGGGGAACCTTCTTTCTTTTGGCAAAAAGAAAGAGGTTCCCCCACAAAAAAAACAAATCCCTATTGGCAGTTCACGTCTGTGGATGCGCAGACGAAGCGGACATGGAAGTGGTCTGCATGGCCTTTGGCGTGGCGGATGATGGCGTAGTAGCTCTTTTTGCCGTTGGGGTATTGGATCATAGGCTTGAGCTGCGAGTCGGTGTAGCCGAGTTTCTTGGCCTGATTGTAGAGCAGTTTCTGGACTTCGTAATCGACGAAGATGTACTGGACTTTCTTGGTGCTGAGGAAGCGTTCGAGCGTGTACCAGTTCTTTTCAGCGTCGAAGTTGCTGGCGTTCATGCGGGCGAAGCCGACGAAATTCTTGGGGTTCGTGGCGATATAGCTGATATCGACATCACGGCCAGACTGATGAGAGAGATGGGGCGTGAGTTTGCCGCCGTTCTTGGTCGAGAGGTCTCCGATCAAATAGTTTGGGGCTTTGGGGTATTTGGCGCGGTAGGCGGCAAGCGTGTCCATGATGAGGCTGTTTGTGAGCGCGGTGCCGTAGCTTCTGGCTGGATTTCGCACGGTGTAGCCGGGGCCTGATTTGAGCTCGATGCCGCCCGATAGCGAGCCGTTGTTTGCCAGGCCGCGTGAAACGCCGGTGGCGCCGTCAAATCGCTGCACGCGCAGGACAAGTGTCTGGCCGACTTTGAGCTTGTCTGGATTTTTTTGCAGCGATTTGTTGTTTTTCTTGAGATCTGCGATGGAAACGCCTGTTTTTCTTGAGATTTTGCCGAGCGTGTCGCCTTTCTTGACGACGTATGAGACGCTCTGCGTGATCGTGGGGGCTTGGCCGCTGCCAGAGGATGATTTGGAAACAGTGCCTTTGGGGACGCGGATGCGGAGCTTTTGCCCGATCTTGATGTGCGCGATATCGGAGAGATTGTTCCAGCGCGCGATATCTTCCGCGCGCACATCGTATTTTTTGGCAATCTTTCCGACCGAGTCACCCTTCTGGACGACGTAGGTAATCGTTTCCTTGGAATTGTTGGCGGCAGGCTTCTTCTTGGGGGCAGCATCTGCAAAGTTCGTGATTCCCGTGAACAGGCACAGGATAAAAGTCGCAAGAATACAAAGTCTCCGCATGAGCGCCATGGTTTTCAGTCCTTGAAAATGGGGTAACTCGCATTACATGCCAGCTTGGCATGTTCGGCCCGGGGAAAGTCAATAACACAAGATATCTCTGAGCGCAAAAAAGCGAAAAACTCAGATGGCGAAGTCCACGAATTCAAACAGGACCAGTCTGTACAGGATGTCGCTGACATGGCGTTTCCCTGTGCGTTTGAGATCCGGAATGTTCAGGGGCGTGTGCAGCGCGAGAAGGATGTCGCTTTCCTCTGCCGTGAGCTGGATCGAGGCATTGATATGCGTGCGGAAGGCACGCCGCACGAAGCGCGTGAGGTTGAAGATTTCGGGGGGCAGGCACTGATCTGCCGTGGATCTGAGCAGATCAAAGAAGGCGGGAAAGATATCGATGGGCTGGACAGGACGGTTCTGGATGAGCGGCAGGAACTGTGGCGGCATGACCTGGAAGAGCTCGACAGTTTTGTTTTCAAGCGATCGGATCTGCGCAAAATGCGAGAAAACGGCATTTTGCGACAGGTCGAATGCCTGCATGTTCAGGCTGAGCGAGGCGAATGCCTGAGCCAGCGAATGGTGCTGTGCGGCGGATGCGACGAGGTCTTTGATCGGCAGGTTCTGTGAGCGCGTCTGGCTGTTCAGATACTCGGCGGCGTCGGGGATCCGGCCGTCCTTGAGTTTTTCGAACCATGTGAATTTGCCGTTGTCTATAAAGGCGACCCAGAGATCCTGCGCGTCGTGCCAGACGAGCGTGAACTGCGCGTTATGCAGGATGTTCAGCTTGAGCGTGTCGATCAGCCAGTAGAGCGAGAACGTGGTCTGCGCATAGGGCTGTGTGCCTGAGCCGGACACGGCGTATTTGGGTGCGGTGCTGAGGGGTTCGAGCAGTGCGGGCGTGGCGATCTGGGTGGCGTTTTCCTCATCGACATCGAACGTATCAGGGACGATCTGTGCAGCCGCATTTGGCGGCGTGGTGGGCACTTCGGGCTTGGGGACGTGGATGGCCTCGACATCGTCTGTCTGGGAAGTGTCGGCTTCGATGAAGTGCGTGCAGTCTTCATCGGACGGCTCGATCGCCGCCTCGGCAGGGCTGGGCACGGATGCCGGGATTTTAGGTGCCTGCAGGGAGGGCAGGCGTGGCAGTCGAGCTGGCGGCGTTGCGCGTGTTGCCGGTGAGAGGTCTGTTGCGGATGCCGCAGGCCGTGGGATGCTCGGTATGCCGGACAGGGATTTGTTTTGAATCGGGGGTGGGAGTTTGGGCAGGCTCTGTGACATGCCGGCAGGCGCTTTGGGCGGGAGGCTGGACGGCTGCTTGGGCGCGCTCGACTCGCGCTGGAATCTCGGCGCGCTCGATTCGCGTGGATAATGCGGCGCGCTCGATTCGCGTGCGTTTCTGGGCTGGTTGTCTGCGGAAGGCTGCGCGGCGCGGGCAGGGCGTTTGGGCGGTTTGGGCACCGCAGGGGACGGCGCGGCCTTGTCGGGCGTGACGGAGGCTTTTGCCAGATCCTCCAGGATGACGGCGTTGGATGTCGAGCTGACAATGATATCGACTTCTTTGCGCAAGGATTCGTCGACCGGAACCGAAGCCGTCTGGCCTGTGATCTGCGACAGGCTCGAATTGACGCTCAGGTGCGGCATGACGAGCTGGATGCTCTTGGACGATGCGATATACGGCTTGAGTATGCTCTCGAAAAAGCTGAAAAATTCGCTGCGTTTGAAAGGTCTCTCGACGACGTGTTTGAAAAAATACTGATCCGAAGATGCCGGCATGTAGGGGGCGAGCGTCGTCGGCTGCGTCGAGGTCAGGATGCAGCGTTCGGGGGCATTGATAAATCTGGGGATGACGCTTTGCAGATAGGGCAGGCGGTCTGGCTGCCGCGACATATCGAGCACGATGACGGCCGGATGTGTGCAATTTTGGAGGATGAGTTCGCATCGATCCAGGGCCGGCAGATCGACAAGCGAGAGGCCGTATGTGGAAAACTGTTCAGTGAGTATGTTTCGGACGGTAGGGTTAGCGTCGTAAAGGACGATTTCGCTCATGCAGGTGCTCCGGGAAAAGGTATCAGGCCTGAATGTCTGCCGATGCCGGAGATAAGTTAGCTTTTTTGTTCGAGAAGGCGAATTATTGAGTTCACGCTGACCTCTCGTGAGCCGGTCAAGGCTCTGTAGGTTATCCATCTCGGCTTGTTCTGTCCACTACAATGCGTGTTGACTTGTCTGGGCATTTGATTTGTGAGGGGGAAGTCTCCCCCTGCGCGTCTATTGGCGCGGCGTATCGAGCGAAGCGAGATAGCTCGCGCCCGCAGGGCGTATCGAGCGTAGCGAGATAGCCCGCGCCAATACGCCGCTACCCCCTCAGGCGAAAGCAAGATATCACGGGGCCGGCTTCTCACCGGGCATGCGTGCGCCGGCGGCTGTTCGCGTGTGCGCCCGAGGCTTGGGGCTGAAAATTTGGAGTTCGTGTAATGAAAGATGAATTTTCTAGGCAGATGTGTTAAGTTGTCAGGCTTTTATTTTCAGGCAAAAAATGCCTGGAAGTGTTTGATCAGGCCGTCATTTGGCCGTGAGGAGAGATAAATACATGTCAAAAGAAAGAAAATCTGCCGGGCAGAAAGATAAGAAAAATGCGATGAATACGGAGAAAACGGCCGCCCCAGGCGCGATAAGGATCCAGAAATTTCTGAGCCTTGCGGGGATTGCAAGCCGTCGTCACGCCGAAGAGATGATCGCCCAGGGCAGGGTCAAGGTCAGCGGACGCGTGGTGACCGAGATGGGCGTGCATGTGATTCCGGGCAAAAGCCGCGTGGAAGTCGATAACAAGCCCGTGTTCTATTCCGAAGAACGCAACTATGTGCTGTTCCATAAGCCTGCTGAGTGCATCACGACGCTCGATGACCCCGAACATCGCACGACCGTGATTGATTTGTTGCCCAAGAATATGCCGCGCTTGTTCCCCGTGGGCCGTCTCGACTGGGATACCGAGGGTTTGCTGCTCCTGACGAATGATGGCGAGCTTGCATATCGCCTCACGCATCCCGCCGCAAAAGTGCCCCGCGTCTATCACGCGAAAGTTCGCGGTGAGCTCAAAGACAACTCGCCAGAGCTCAAGAAACTTCAGGACGGCGTGGAGCTTGAGGATGGCTTTGCAAAACCTGACCGCGTTTCGATTATCAAGTTTACTGGCAATAATACTTGGCTGGAAATCGAGCTTCACATCGGGCGTAACCGCATTGTCCGCCGCCTGTGTGATGCCGTCGGATTCCCCGTGATGAAGCTTCGCCGCGTTGCGTTTGGCAATCTGACGCTCGACGGTCTTGCGCTCGGCGCTTTCCGTGATTTGACCGAATCCGAAGTCGTGGATTTGTATGAGCAGGTCGGTGAACTCGGCGCAGTGCCTACGGTTCGTTCAAAAGCCGGCATTCGCTATGCCCGTGGTTTCGATCCGAAAGAGCGCACGATGCCTCGCCAGGTTGCGCCGCGCCGCGAAGATCTGGAACGCAAAGACGAAGAGAAGAGCATTCGCGTCAACAAGCGTCCGCGTCCTTCCAAGATGCGCGAAGAAATGCTGCGCGAAGAAAAACCGAGACGTGCCGAGCGCACGCGCCCCGAGTCTCCGCGCTTTACGCCCGATGCCGGTCGTTCGTTCAGCTCGGCTTGGGATGATAAAGGCCGCGATGAGCGCAAATCCTTCCCACGCGATAATCGCGACGAACGCAAATCCTTCCCACGTGGTGATCGCGACGAGCGCAAATCCTTCCCACGTGATAATCGCGACGAGCGCAAATCGTTCCCACGTGATAATCGCGACGAGCGCAAATCCTTCCCACGTGATAATCGCGACGAGCGCAAATCCTTCCCACGCGGTGATCGCGACGAGCGCAAATCGTTCCCACGCGGTGAGCGCGACGAACGCAAATCGTTCCCCCGCGGTGAACGCGACGAGCGCAAATCGTTCCCCCGCGGTGATCGCGACGAACGCAAATCATTCCCACGCGGTGATCGCGACGAGCGCAAATCGTTCCCACGCGGTGAACGCGACGAGCGCAAATCGTTCCCACGCGGCGAACGCGACGAGCGCAAATCGTTCCCGCGCGAAGGCGGCTCTGGGGATAAGAAACGTCCATTTGCGCGTGGTGTAAAGCCTAGATCAGGTTCGAGATCTTCGAGATAATCCGGAGGACCTGTATGAAGAGATCTCTTGCGATCGCATTGTTTTCGGCCATGTTGCTCTTTCCGGGGCAATCATGGGCCGATCATGAAGATTTTGGCAAATCAGCAGTTGCTCAGTCACTTGCGAAGCAGGCATCCGGCATGGATTCGCTGCCCGCGCGAGAGATCTCGGCCCCAAAGGCATCCTCGCCATACAGCTATCACGAAGAAATCCCCGAGGATGTGGATGGCTTGATGGCGAGCGTGGAAGCGCAGAATGGCCTTTTGGTGGAGGAATTTGAAGCGCTTTTGGAGAAGGATCCGACGAACCCGGATGCGCCCAAATGGCTGTCGCAGATTGCGGAATTCCATTGGCAGATGGCGCATTATGCGTATTTGCGCGAACGCCGGGCTTGGCTCGGCGCACTTGAAGGCTGCGCAGATGACGAGAGCAAATGCCCGCCGGAACCCGTGGCGGATTATCACGCCGCGATTGATGATTATCGCCGGATTTTGGTGAAATATCCGACGTATGAGCATCTCGACGAAGTCTTGTTCCGCCTTGGTGATGCGTTGATTCGCAATCAGCAATCGAAAGAAGGCATCAGTTATCTGCATCGCCTGACGCAGAATTATCCGGATTATAAGGATTTGGATGCGGCATATCTGGCAATCGGCGAATTCTATTTTTCGCAGCGCAATACCGGGACTGCGCAGGCCGCTTACCAGATGATTCTCGATAAGTATCCGCAGTCTTCGTATTACCATTATGCGCAATACAAGCTCGGCTGGACTTATCTGAACCTTGCGGATGATGATTCGTATCGCATGGCGATTTCGCTGTTCCAGAAGGTCGTGGAATCGATTGATTCGCGCTATGCTTCTGCGGTTGATGCCGAAGGTCAGATTGATGAGAACAAGCTGAAATCAGGCGAGATTTCGTTTAGAAATCAGGCGTTGAACGATCTGAGTACGACGTATGTCGAATTGCCCGATGGTTGGATTGAGGCGCGTGCCTATTTGCGCACGAAACTGCCCGAGGATAAAGCGCGTGAAAAGATTGAGCAGTTGGGGCGCATCCTTGATGCCCAGGGCAAATATGAGGAAGAAATCGAGCTTTATGGCGATTTGATCAAGGAAACGCCGACGCATCCGCATGCAGTAGACTGGCATATCGCGCGCGTGGAGGCATTGAAATCCTCGAATCGCCTTGCGGAAGCTGAAACGGCAACGCGCACGGCGATTGATGCGCTTTTGCCCGGCAATGCTTGGTATGAAGCCAACCGAGATCAGAATGCTTCAGCCATCGCAAAGGCGCGCAAATTCAGCGCGTACCAGATTTATGTGCTTTCGATTGCGGCGATTGAAAAGGCAGAAAAACAGCCTGCCGCAAGCGAAGCGCAGGACGCGCTTTGGGCAGATGCTGAATCGCTTTTGCGCAAAGAGATTGCGCATTATGCCGAGGGCGACAGCGCATTCGATATCTATTACAGCTTTGCATACGTTCTGGATGAGCGTTCGGATGGCGCGCTCAACCGGTTGAAAAAACAGTATGGCAAGCGCCTCAAGACTGAGCCGGGCCTTGCGGATGATGTGCTCGTCAAGCTCAAGGAAGCCGCGAGCGCTTATCAGAAAGTCGTGGACTGGCAAGGCATTGATGCCGCAAGTGAGCGCGGTGCGCAAGTCAAGGTTGCGGCAAACCGTCAGGTGTTCGTGTATGCCAATATTTTGGCGACATCAGATCCCGAATGGTCGATTATCAATTCGGCAAAAGCGCAGAACTTTGTGGAAGAAAAGCGTGGGTCTGAGGTCTTGGCGGCAGAACCGCTCACCGAGGCAGAAAAAGGCTTTGTGCGATCGGCAGAGCAGTATGCGGATCGCTATCCCAAAGATGACGAAACGCCTGCCTTTTTGTGGCGTGCTGCAGAAATTTACCGCACGCATAACGATTACAATCAGGCCGCTTCGCGGTTTGACCAGATTGTGACGAACTTCCCCGATCACCAGTATGCGGCGGTGGCTGTGGGCTCGATGTTTGAGCTCTATCACAAGGCCAATAACTACGAAAAGATTGAGTACTGGGCCAAATGGTTGATTGAACACAAGAATTTCAAGCACTATACGGCCACAGAGCTTGAAGACACCGCGAGTTTTGCGATTGACCGTCAGGCTGTGCAATATGCGGAAGCCGGCAAGATTGACGAAGCCGTATCGACGATTTTGCGCATCGAAAAGTCGTATCCCGAACGCAAAGAACATGTGACGGCTGCGCGCCTCAAAGCGGCAGCGTTTGAAGAGTCGCGACATGGCTGGAAAGCCGCGGTGACGTTGCTCGAACCGCTCAAGACGAATGCGGATACGCCAGAACATCGGGCGCATGCGATGTATCGCTCGGGCGTTGGCTTGATGAATATCGCGCGTTATGCGGAATCGGCAGAAGCCTTTGAAAACTCAGCGCGCGCCGTGTTTGCGCTTGCGGACGAAAAGACCTCGAAAGCTGAGCCGGATGAGAAGTCAAAGAAGGCCAAGAGTGCATCTGCCAAAAAGGGGAAAGGCGCGAAGACCGAGGCTGCGCCAGTCGAAACAGGTATTTCTGCCGATAGTCGGCTCGAAGCGTTGCAAGGCGTGTTTTATGGCGCACAGCTCTATCGCAGCCTTGGGGACAAAGCGCGCGCGGCTGCCTTGATAGACAAGTATCTCGAGACAGACCGCGGTGCGCAATTTGACTTGTATCGCGTAGGCGAGGAAGCAAAGCTTGGCAGTGAATTGAAGGATAGCGAGCGCGGTGATGCCGTGATGCTTTTGACGCGGACGACGGCGATTTTGGAGCGCGCATCGCTTGAGGAATCGGATGCCGCGATGGAACGGCTGGGCAAGCTGATGAGCGCGGAAAGCTATGCGACCGAAACACCTGCGATGCAACGCCAGATTGCGATGCAGTATGTGCAGTATGCGCTGGATGCCGGAAAATATGAGGATGCAAAGCGCGTTCTGGGGCGCATGACGCCGGATGAGAATGCGTGGTCGCGCGCGGAACTGGCGCGTCATGCCTATTATAATGGCCGTTTGGCGCAACACGAGTTCGATGATGTCGTTCTGGAATTCCCGATCCGCACGCTTCGCAAGCGCATCGAGCAGAAGGCCAAGAACAGGCAGACGGCAGAGAAGTTTTATCAGCAGGCGATTGGCTATAAAAATGCCCAAATTTCGACGGCTTCGGCATACGCACTCGCCGAGATGGCGCTCGCATTCCGCGATGCGTTCAAGTCGCTGCCGCCGCCCAAAGAGCTTGAAAATGACCCGGATGGTCTGGATGAATACACGACATGGATTGAGGACGAGCTGATCTTCCCGGCTGAAGATGCGGCGGCTTCGTTGCTCGATGTGGCGCGTCAGATTACGGTCCAGCTGGAGTCTTATACACCGCAGGCGTTGAAGTCTGCGCAGGCGCTTGGGGCGTTGAAGCCGGATCTCTATCCGGTGACAAAGCCTTCGGTGGATATGTAGGGCGCGCGTATCGCGGCAACGATAGCGCGCCCCCAGAAACATAAGAGACGTGCGCAAGCGCGTCTCGCGGCTGGCGTATCGCGAAGCGATAG
>JAFZFY010000242.1 GCA_017555665.1 Pseudomonadota bacterium
CTTCCCCCCGCCCATGTCAAAAGACGCGCGGCACACGTCAGATATCGCCGATCGCCTGGCGCTGGCAAGCAGCGAGCTCGCGGATGCCTTTCATGCCAAGCGCAGTCATGTCCGGCAGTTCAGCCAAGGGCAGCAGGGCGCGTTCGGCCGTAGTCTGCCATTCGATCAGCTCGCCGTCGGGGGTTGCGACGAGATTCGCGTCGATATCGGCAGACGAATCCTCGACGAAATTGAGGTCAAGCAGGAGATCGCCGGAGACCTTTCCGAGGCTGACAGCCGCGACCTGATGGATGATGGGATTCTCGGCCAGCGTGCCATTTTTGAGGAGTTTGCGGATCGCGAGCGAGAGCGCGACGAAGCCGCCCGTGACTGATGCGGTGCGCGTGCCGCCGTCTGCCTGGATCACGTCGCAATCGATGGTGATCGTGCGGAGGCCGAGCTTTTTGCGGTCGAGCGCGGCGCGAAGGCTTCTGCCGATGAGACGCTGGATCTCGTAGGTGCGCCCGCTGCCCGCAACCTTTTCGCGCGTCATACGGGACGACGCGGATGCTGGAAGCATGCTGTATTCGGCCGTGAGCCAGCCGAGACCGGCATTTTCAAGGAACGGCGGGACTTTCTCATCGACGCTTGCGGTGCATATCACGCGCGTGTTGCCGCAGGCGATCAGGCAGGATCCGGCTGCCGAGGGAATGAAATCGGGAGTGATGACGACGGGACGAAGGGCATCCCAAGAACGCCCGTCTATTCGATTGATATTTTTTTGATCCATGATAGTCTCCAGTGCGCGAAAAGTGGCGCGTCTCTTTCGTTTATAGCGCGGACGGGCATTCGTGACCACTTTTATCGTCACCCATCCGGCGCGGTTTGTCATGGGGCGCAGGCGGTCGATATGGCCGTGCATGCTCTGGATACGCGCCGTATGTTCAATGCTCCCGTTGCCGCCGATATTCCTGAAAGACATCTGCAGACGATGATTTGGATGTTGTTACCCTTCAGCCGCACGCTCAATCATAAGCGTTTCCACACCTTTCGCACCGATTCAGAAGCGTCTAGGGGCTGAACCGTAACTTGATGTTATCTGCGCTTCATTCTTTGTATTGCAACCCGTTTTTTGATGTGGTATGCAGATTGTCACTTTCAATTCAGCAAATCGGAGGCCGCTATGGAATCTCGCGTGTATTGTATACTGCTCGTAGCATTTATTTTATGCTGTGCCGGTTGCAATGATGACCGCCACAAGCTTGAGGCGATCTATGGGGAACTCACGGAGATCAGCCAGATGACGGACGATTGCGACAAGATGGGAGACAAACTCGCCCCTGTCGCGGAGTCGTATGCAGCGATCCTGAACCGCCTGCCGACCGTCCGTGACCGCGAGGATCGCGGCACGATGATCAGCCTGTTCTCGCAGTGCAACAGCATGTTTCTGGAAATCCAGCTCGGCACATGCGGCACAAACAAGGCCGTCAAAGAAGCCTGCGAGTTCACGCGGAAGAATTGAGAAGTTCCAAAATTTGCCCTGGTGATTTTTTCGGGCACACTCGGTGCGGCCTCGCCATCTGTTTTGCCGCAGAACTTATTTTCCGGTGTCCGTTATGTCCCAGAATACACGTCAGAACCGCAAATGCGAACCCAAACCCAAGCTGGACAAGCAAGGGGTTAAAAATCTTTTGCTGTTTGTGCTGAAAATCGCTGTCACGTGTGTGCTTGCGATCGGCATCCCCTACGGCATTTACATGTATTATCAGCATCTGGTCGGCACGGGATATTTTTATCCGCAACCGCCGCATGTGCATGGGAACGTGCGTCTGAGCGACAAGATGATCATCAGCGCATCCGGGCTTCAGATGGAAGGTGTCAACCTGTTCGAGGCCGATGTGCGCACCATCGAATCGAGCATAGAGACGCTGCCGTGGGTCGAGAAAGCCACGGTAAAGATCGACCTTCCGAACACGGTCGATATCGAGATCACCGAGCACCAGCCGCTCGGCATCGTCAATGACGGGCAGCTCTATGTCGTGAACGGCGCCGGCAAAGTCATCAAGCCGTGGATGCCGGAAGACACGATCATGGCCCCCATCGTGAGCATCGACCGCGCCGTCGGCTCGCAGGCGACCGAGATCGTGCGCGCCTTTGAGCTTGCAAACAACGTGATCAAACGCGGATATCCGCACAAGATACAAGAAGTGCATTATGACAACGCGACCGGATACACGCTGTTCACGGAGACGAGCGAGATCCGGCTCGGCTATGACCGATTTGATGCCCGTATTTCAAGGCTTCTCGTCGTCGACGAGGAGCTCACACGCCGTCATATCACGGCATCCTATATCCTGCTCGACGGCGACAGCTCGCTCGACAAGATCGTCGTCAAACCGATTGTCCGGGAGCCGGTCGCGGAGAAGACCGGCACGGAAGCTGATGAACCAGCCGCCACAAATGAATCCAAGCACGGAGGCACTGCATGACCGATAAAGTTAAAAATGGCGATATCCTCGTCGGTCTGGATATCGGAACTCACAAGACGTGTGCCGTGATCGGCGAGGTCACCGAAGAAGGTCTCAACATCATCGGCGTGGGCTGTGCCTCATCCAAAGGCATACAGAAAGGCAATATCATAAACATCGATTCGGCCGCGCAGTGCATCGATGATGCGATCGGCAAGGCAGAAGTCACGGCGAACTGCAAGATCTCCAGCGTGATCGTGAACATCACGGGCAACCATATCAAAGGGCGCAATTCGCAAGGGCTTACGAGCCTGAAAAATGAGACGATCACGGACGGCGACATCGCCGCATGCCTGGAGAGCGCGAAGGCGATACCGATCGCCCCAGACCGCGAATTCCTGCATGTACTGGCGCAGGAATACATCCTTGACGAGACGCAGCGCGGCATCAAGACCCCGAAGGGGATGAGCGGCGTGCGCCTTGAGGCGAACGTGCATATCGTGACGGCATCTTCGAGCGCGGTACAGAACATCATCAAGAGCGTGCAACGCTGCAAGATCGACGTGGCCGACATCGTCCTGTCATCGCTCGCCTCAAGCGAGGCAGTCCTGAGCAACGACGAAAAAGAAATGGGCTGCGTGCTGATCGATATCGGCGGCGGCACGACGGATGTCGCGATCTGGTCAAACGGCGCGCTCGTGCACAACTACGTGCTTGCGCTCGGCGGCAACCACCTGACGAACGATATCGCGCAGAGCCTTCAGACTTCCGCGATCGATGCCGAAAAGCTCAAGCTGCAGTCGGGCTGTGCCATGACCTCTGCCGTGGGCACAGACGAAGTCGTGCTCATTCCCATGCCGGGCGGCCGCGAGCCAAAGAAACGCCCCAAACAGGTCATCGCCGAGATCATCCAGCCACGCCTTGAGGAGATCTTTGAGATCGTGGCCAAAGAGATCGAAAAAACCGGCTACAAGGACAAGATCCCGGCCGGCATCATCCTGACCGGCGGCACGGCGCAAATGGATGCCGTGCCGGAACTCGCCGAAAGCATCTTCGGCATGCCCGTGCGCCGAGGCATCCCAAGCAGCATCGGCGGCCTGATCGATTTCGTGCAAAACCCCAAATACGCGACCGCGATCGGCCTCCTGCTACACGCGATGAACTCGCATGACATCTCCTCATACAGCCCGCAGGAGGACAAAAATAGCTCGCTGCTCGGGCGTTTCGTTTCGTGGCTCAAGCAGATCGTCTAAAAAATCATTTGACCGAAAAGCCATTTACGCTTATAGAGCGGCGGTTTTATTCTGGCCGCAAAATTTTTTTGTACCAGAAGCTGAGTCATATCATTTAACGGCGGTGTTATCCGTCAAATACTCAAGGATCATAGAGGTTAAAATCATGAAAAAAGGTATCCATCCCGATTATAAACCCGCCAAGATCACCTGCGCATGCGGTGCCGTGATTGAAACACGTTCCACGCTCGGTGACTATTCCGTCGAAATCTGCTCGCAGTGCCACCCGCTCTTCACCGGCAAACAGAAGATGGTCGACACGGCTGGTCGCGTTGAACGCTTCAACAAGAAATACAACCGCGCCAAGTAACCTGCATCTCATCAGACCCCGGAACCCTTCCAAGCCTCGCTCATGGCAGCACCGTCAGGTGCTGCGCGCATGATATGGCTTGAGATCTGTTTTCGGGGTTTGTTTTATTTTCTCACCAAGTTCCCTCATCCCAAGCCCGCTCATGTCCACGAAATTTCTGCAAAATCTCCAAGAACTCGAACGCCGTTACGAAGACACCGCCCATCGCCTGGGGGATCCGGATACGCTTGAGAATCCAGCCAAATACAACGCGCTTGCCAAAGAACGGGCAGACATGGAGCCCATCGTGACCGCATTCCGCGCGCTCAAGGCTGCGGAGCAGGAACTGACGGATGCACGCGAGATGCTCGCGGAAGAAGACGAAGAGATCCGCGCGATGGCCAGAGAGGACATCGCGCGCCTGGAACCGGAGATCGTCGCCAAACGCGAAGCGCTCCAGATCATGATGCTGCCCAAAGACCCGATGGACAGCCGAAACATCATTCTCGAAGTCCGCGCCGGAACAGGCGGCGACGAAGCGAGCCTTTTTGCGGGCGATATCTTCGAGATGTACACGCGCTATGCCGCCAAAATGAACTGGCGCGTCGAGATCATTTCTGCCAGCGAGGGCACGGTCGGCGGCTATAAGGAAGTCGTCGCGATGGTAAGCGGCACCGACGTTTACGCGCATCTCAAGTACGAGGCCGGCACGCATCGCGTGCAGCGCGTGCCCGTCACCGAAAGCCAGGGACGCATCCAGACATCCGCCTGCACGGTCGCGATATTGCCAGAAGCCGAAGATGTCGACATGAAGATCGACGAAAAAGACCTCCGCATCGACACCTACCGCTCCAGCGGCGCAGGCGGTCAGCACGTCAACAAGACGGAATCCGCCATCCGCATCACCCATATCCCCACCGGCCTTGTCGTCACGAGCCAGGATGAACGCTCGCAACACAAGAACAAGGCGAAGGCGATGAAAGTCCTCGCAAGCCGTCTCTACGACTTGCAGCGCACAAAGCTCGACAGCGAGCGCGCGGGCGCGCGAAAGAGCATGGTCGGCTCCGGCGACCGCTCCGAACGCATACGGACTTACAACTATCCACAGAACAGGATCACCGACCACCGCATCGGGCTGACAGTCTACAACCTCGACACGGTTGTCGAAACCGGCGAACTCGACGAGATCATCAAGGCGCTCAAGACTGCCGAACATCTCGAAAAACTCAACAGCGAAGAGGACTGATCTCATTCACGGAGGCACGATCATGGATCATGCAGGCAGACGACTCAGGCTCAGGCAGACCGCCCCTCAGGGCGACATCCTCATTCTTTCCGCATCCTACGTGCCGAGAAATTACCCGGCTGAAATCTATCCGTTCCATCAGGACGCGACGTTCCGATATTTCACGGGCCTCAAAGAGCCCGATGCCGCGCTCCTGATCAAAGACGACGGCACCGAGATCCTGTTTGTGACGGAACCCGATCCCGATGACGTGATCTGGACCGGACCGGTGCCCGGCGCAGACGCGCTCGCGGCGCAGGCCGGCATCCGCAACACCGCCAATTATGCGGATCTCGGCAAATATCTGACCGCGCACACGCTGTGGATCGAGCCGTATGATTTTCGCCTCAAGCTGCGCCTCGCCGCCTGGCTGTCGATCACACCCGACCAGCTTTCCGCCCGTGCCTCGCGCGAACTCGGCCGCGCCATCATCGAACTGCGCGCGCACAAGGATCCCGACGAGATCGCGGAACTCAACGAAGCGATCACACTCACCAAGCGCATGATATCGAGCGCGCAGGCCGTCCTGGAACCCGGCCGCCTCGAGTCCGATATACTCGCGGCACTGCTCGCGCCAGCCATTGCAAATGAACGCGATCAGGCTTTCAACCCGATCGTGACCGTGCATGGCGAGACACTTCACAACTCCGGTTACAGCCACAGAATCGAGCCGGATGACATGCTCGTGATCGACTGCGGTGCCGAATCCCCCGAAGGCTATTGCGCCGACATCACGCGCACGCTGCCGGCTTCGGGCATTTTCAGCGCGAAAAAGCAGATCCTCTATGATGCCGTTCTGGCCGCCCAGCACGCAGGTATCGAGCAGACAAAAGTCCCCGGAACGACGCAATACGAGGTGCATATCGCCGCCTGCCGCGCACTCACCGAGGCGCTCAAGCATCTCGGGCTCATGCGCGGAAATGTCGACGATGCCGTTTCTTGCGGCGCACACGCGCTCTTTATGCCGCATGGCATCGGGCACATGCTCGGCCTCGACGCGCACGACATGGAAAACTACGGCGACGATGTCGGCTACGCCCCTGGAACGCAGCGCTCCAAGCAGTTCGGTCTTGACGCGCTCCGGCTCGCCAGAAAACTTGAGCCGGGATTCGTCCTGACCGTGGAACCCGGCTGTTATTTCATCCCTGAACTCATCGACCGCTGGGCTGCGACAAATCATCTCTCCGAGTTCATCAATTACGACATGGTCAACAAATACCGCGATATGCGCGGCATCCGCATCGAAGATGATATCCTGATCCTCGCATCGGGCAGCATCGTCCTCGGTCCAGGCATTGACAAATAACACGCCTCCAGTCGCCTTGACGGGTTGATATTGCGCCCGATCCATCCTATATTCTCGGATACATTTTAGGATTTTGTGGGAGGGGGAAGAATCCCCCTGCGCGGCTATGTGCTCGCCGGGCGGAGACGTGTCGTGACACGTCTCC
>JAFZFY010000243.1 GCA_017555665.1 Pseudomonadota bacterium
ATGTTCGATGATGAGGTGGGGGGAGAAATATCCGCATCCCATGGGGGGATATGGCGGAAGGTTTGCGGAATGGCTGTTCGGTTCGGATCCCAGGCCATATCATTCGTTTGGCAATGGTTCTGCGATGCGCGTGTCTGCGGCAGGGTGGTGTTGCTCGACGCTTGAAGGGACGCTTGAGGTGGCAAAGAACACTGCCGAGGTGACGCATGACCATCCGGAAGGCATCAAGGGGGCACAGGCGACGGCTGCAGCGATATTCCTCGCTCGCACGGGCAAATCTGTGCCGGAGATACGGCAGTATATCGAATCGGAATTTGGCTACGATCTGTCCAGAACTTGTGACGAGATCCGCCCCGAATACTGTCTGTATGGCATTGATGAGACGTGTCAGGGGACGGTGCCTGAGGCTTTGACAGCCGCCTTCGAGGGCAAAGATTTTGAGGATGTGATCCGGCTGGCGATATCTTTGGGCGGCGATTCGGACACGCTGGCATGCATTGCCGGAAGTGTAGCCGAGGCATTGCATGGGATACCCAAAGCGATCGCGGAAGAAGCGTTGCGTCGTTTGCCCGAGGATATGCGGCAGGTGCTTTGCGAGTTTGGCTCGAACTGGATCATAAAGATGAACCGCAAGTGCTGAATGTTTTGTGGGGAGAATATGCGTTCTGGGGGCGCATGTTCTCCCTGCGTGGATGATTTTTAGCCCGATGGTTTATCGCGTATTCCCTTGGGGACGCGGACATAAAAAAAACGGCGTATCGGCGTGAGCCGATAGCCGTTTTGGCAAAGCGTATCGGCGTGAGCCGATAGCTTTGCGACCAGAAAGAAAAGTATTAATCGGAGATGCGGGCGATCTTTGCAACGCCGTTGCCCTTGTGACCTGTTTCGGTGCCGCCGTTATGCGTGGGCATGGATTCGTTGCCCGATTTCATGACAGTATCGGTGAACACGAGACCGGAGTAGTGGTTGGGCGAGCCGGTGTGTTCGATTGCGCTTTCAGTGGAGGATTCCTTGATCGCGTTGCATCCGGTGTGCCCGGAGATGAAGCCGGAGCCTCCTGCGCCGGAGCATGCCGCGCTGGAGTGGCCCGTGGTCTGTGTGGAGCCGCCATAGTAGCCGCCGCCGCCGCCGCCGATGCCCAGGGTGCCTTCGCATTTGCTGACACCGTCTTTGCCATAGCCGAAGGCGTGACCGGATGTTTGCGTGCCGGGCACATAGAGCGAAGCATAGGAATAGCCGCTCAGACCGCCGCCGTAACCGGCATGGACGTTTCCGTTGGTGTGCCAGTAGAAGTTGGAGCACTGTCCGCCAGCGCCGCCGGCGACCATGATTCTGGACTTGAGGCTGTCGAAAGATTTCCAGTCGCCGCCGACGAGACGGAAGTCTGTCGCGCCGCCGCCGCCGCCGGCAGCTTCGTTGTCTGTCGTATCCCACGAGCCTGTGCCGCCGCCGTTCCAGCCGCCTGCGACATGGTCCTGATTGAGGATCGCGTTTGCACCCTGACCGCCGACATAGATGTAGATCGTTGTCGGTTTGTCAAGCGTCAGCTTGCCGGCTGCATAACCGCCAAAGCCGGTCGGCGTATCATGGAACGTGCCTTCATCGTATGTGCCGCCGCCAGATGCGCCCCACGCTTCGAACTGATAGACGCCGGGCACGAGCACGACGGATTCGGGCTTGCCGGTATAGCTGAATGTCTGATGATCGAATGCCACGACCGTGATCTTCAGCTCTCTTTCGAGACCGTTGTAAGCATTCGATTCTGACGCGCTCTTGACTTTGATGTCGACAATCGATTTCGCTTCTTCATAGCCTTCGATCTTGGCGGTGACGACCTGCGGCTTGTCCCAGTCGTCCTTGGTGAAGGTCAGGGACGGCTCCGCGATCGTTGCGACTGACGGGCGTAAGGATTCAAAGGTGATCGTGACCGGCTCGGTCGGTGCCGAATTGAGCGAGATGTTGATCTTGCCCGTCGTGTTATCCGGCGTGAGCGTGAGGCTGCTCGGGCTCGTCACGATGTTGGCGGTCTCGTTGTCGACGATCGTGTAGATCGGCGATTCTGCCGAGAGCGCGTTGAAGTTCGGGTCATCCGAGGTCGATTCCAGAATGATGTAGGCATCGATATTCCCGTCCGAAAGGCGGTCATCGACGCTTTCGACCTGGATTTCCTGCGGCTTGTTCCAGTTCTGCGGCGTGAACGTGAGCGTAAGGTCGTTGATCAGAATCAGCTCGCTGGCATCGGATGAGCGCAGCGTTACCGTTACATTTGATTCGGGCTGCGCCGAGAGGAATACCGAGAACGAGGCGTGTTCGCCGAGCTCTTCCTTGAGGGAGTAGGGCGCGCCCTCCGTGGTGATGGACGCGATATCGTCGTCTTCGGTGACGAAGGATAGCGGCTTGATATCGAGTGCGTTGAAGTGCGCATCTTCTGATGCGGACGAGAACGTGACCTTGGAGGTGATGTTGCCGTCGATGATGTTGTCGTCCACGCCTTTGATGACGATTGTCTGCGGCTTGTTCCAGTTCTCCGCTGTAAAGGTCAGCGAGCTCATGGCTTCGTCTTTGAGCGCGAGTTCCGTGTCGTCTTCGATGGCGACCGTGATCGTGACATCGTTTTCGGGAATCGCGATCAGCGCGACCTCGACGCTGGCTTCGGAGCCCGTCTCGGTGACGGTCGTCGTTTCGGCGATTGCGTTAGCGCCGACGACAGTCGTGTCGTGACATGTGCCTAGGAGCGTGATCGCGTCAAAGACGTATGTGTCGTCCGTGGAGGTGAGTTTGAAGGAGATCGTGAAACTCTGGTCGCCGTCGACCTTGTAATCCTGAACGCCGATGACTGTGAAGTTTTGCGGGACATTCCAGTTTTCGGGCGTGAAGACAATCGTGTCTGTTTCGAGCGTGGCCTCTTCGGGCTTGCTGCTCGTCGCCTGGATCGTGACATCAGCCGAGGGTTTGGAATTGAGAAGGATGCCGATGACGGACTTGGTATCTGATTCGTCGACTTCGATCGCGGTCGCGGAAAGCGTCACGCCAGATTGGTCATCATCCGTGTTGATGAGCTGGATGGGGTCGATTGTCAGGCCGTTGAAGTCCTCATCAGACGATTCTGTATTGCCAAACTGGATCTGGTATGTCGTCTGTTCAATAGACTCTTGTTCGGAGTCGTCCTGACCGGTCACGGTGACGACGTGCGGCTGATCCCAGTCGTCGGGTGTGAAAGTGATGGTCTCGACATCGACGGTGGCTTCGGTCGTGTCGCTTGAGGAGACGGTGAAGGTGACATCGGCCGAGGGCTTTGCGGAGAGCGTGAGCTCGATGGTGACGGTGCCTCCGGCTTCCGTGGTCATGCTGCCTTCGGGATAGGAGACGATGACGTGCGCTTTGTTGGCATCGATGTTGACGAGGTCATCGACGGATGCGGAGAGGTCGTTGAACTCGGCATCCTCGGATGCGGCTGTGAACGTGATCGCGTAAGTCTGGTCGCCGTCCACGATGCCGTCGGGCAGGCCCGCGAGCGTGACGGACTGCGGCTGGTTCCAGTTGCTCGGCGTGAAGACGAGCTTGCATGCGTCGCCGTCGCAGACGGCTTTGGCTTCGCTGTCGTCCGAAATCTGGAAGGTAATCGTGACATCGCTGGCAGGCTCATGGTTGAGCGCGACAGATACGGATACGGTTTTGCCCAGTTCGTCCGTTGTCTTGTCGTTGTTCGCAACAGCCGTGATCAACGCCGGCGCGCTGTCGAAACTGCATGATCCGTCTGTGCCGCAGACCTTGCCCTGCTTGCAGTCCACGCCGACACAGGCTTCAAGGATGCACGCGCCGCCCACGCATACGGAGCCGGCTTCGCAGCTTTGATCAAGGCAGATATTCTCGATGCATTTGCCGCTTTTGCAGCTTTCACCCTCGCCACATACTTTGTCGAGGCAGGCGGTTTCCTGGCAGATGCCTGCCACACATGTCTCGTCGTTGCCGCAGGTCTTGTCCTGGCAGCCGTCATCGACGCACGTGCCGCCTGCGCAGATCTGGCCGGCATCGCAGGCTTTGACCGCACCATTTTCGATGCACGCATCATCCACGCATGTGCCCAGGCCGTTCAGGTTCAGGCAGGATTTGTCTGTGTCGCAGTTCACTTTGGCGCAGGGGTCATCCGTTGGCACCGGCTTGCATTCGCCGCTTTCGGTATCGCAGGCTTCGCCTGCCGGACAGCCCTCGGCGCACGTGGGCTTCGGATCTGGAAGGGCATCACATGTCCCTGTTTTTTCATTGTAGATCTGGTCATCCGGGCAGTCTTTCTTGACGGGGGTGCTGCCGGATTCGCTGCCACACGCGAACAGAAGGCCGCTGGTGGCGAGAATTGAGAGAATGCATAACGCTTTTTTCATGTCACGACTCCTTAGGGGAAAACAAGAACTTCTGGGCGGTTCTTCCGAACGGCGTGCCATTATATAGAATTTTTTTATTTTTTTTCACATAATCTTTGTTGCTTCGGGCTGTGATGCGTATCACTCTGATGAGTTGCGATGTTTGGTTAAGATCTAAAGTGTCTATATGTTGATGCTTGGTGTAATTGTGTAACCTGATGTGTTACAAATTAGAATTTTATATCCACATTACAATAAATTTCAGCCGTGACACTGACGTTGGTCACGGCTGAAGCTGAAATCGTTATTCGCAAGATTTGGCGGAATAGTCTGTGGTAAATGTTTTGATAATTAGCGACCACATCGTGTTCGTCTCGGACTCTTCTGCTGTTTTGATGACATCTATAATGGCGCAATAATTTTCAATCGACAGATTCGTACCCTTAAGCATATTTGTATATGTTTTGACCTGTTCTACATTGAATGTGCTGATATCCTGATCAAATGCAATTGCGCCATTAAAGAGGTCTTTCATATTTGTCACTTTGGAGGTGTTCCAAGTGAGTTCTTGGTCAAAACTGCTCGCGTCCATAAAGACGCCTTCCAGACTGGTCGACTTGCCGATATCTAACGGAGGCGCCGAATTGAAGTTTTTGGCATTGTGGAACATTTTAGTCATGGATCTCAGTGAGAGTGTTTGCCAATCGACATCATGATTAAATTTTTCTGCATTGCTGAACATTTCGTTCATATTTGTCACTTGATTCGGTTCCCAATTGCTAAGGGGTTGGTTAAAGGATTTGGCATCTTTAAACATGCGTTCCATGGATAAAACTTCGGTGACATCCCATTCGGGCAATGGCTGATTGAATTTTTCTGCGCCGAGGAACATGCCGGACATATTGGTGACGTACCCTGTATCCCATTTGCCCAGCGGCTTGTCAAAACTCTTGCAGTTCTGGAACATGCCTGACATGTTTAAAACATATTCGGTATTCCATGTGGAAATGTCTCTGTTAAATTTGGTTGCGCCTGAAAACATGACCGACATGTCTTCGACCGAGCCTGTATCCCAATGGTCAAGCGGCTGATTGAAAGCGATACAGTCTTTAAACATGCCGCTTGTATTCTCAAAAATTGAGGTATCCCAGGCATTGACTCTGTTATTAAATACCTTGTTGCCTGCAAACATATTTTGCGCGATTGTCGTATAGGATACATCCCATTTATCCAAAGGCTGATTAAACTCTGAGTTCATGAACAGCCCGGTGAGGTCTTTCATCTTGCTGGCATCGGGGATATCGATGTCTGACAATTCGACGGCTTTGGTATATGCAAAGCTGTAAGGGCCAAGACCGACAGGTCCGAATACCTTGACCTTTCTGAGCTTCCTGGCATTCGTGTGTTCTGTATCGCTCTCAAGCCCCGCACGCCAGCCATCGATATTTCCCGTAATTTTTACGGTATAATTGCCGCTGCTTGCATAGGTGTGGTGCGGCGTGTTTTTTCCATTGGCTTGGCAGGATGTCGGTTTCTCTTTGGCGCCGTCGCCCCAGTCGATCTCAATACTGCAGCTGTCTGCATATATCCATAGCGTCTTGTCTTCTTCGGGGATATCCCAGACCGTGATAAATGTATCGGGCGCACAGCGGCCATCCTTGCGGCAGATATATCGATAGGGTTCGGCTTCTGTGGGGGGATGGGGGACACACTGGGCGTTGGATTTGCACTTGACCGCACATTGATAATCAAGAAAACTGTCGCATATATTGGGATCGTTCATCCTTTCATCATCGGGATAATATCGGGCTGCTTCATCTTCGGCATCGAAACAGGAATAATAGGCATCACATTTCTCTCCTTTTCTGTTTGATATCTCATATTTATCATGAACATGATTGTGGTTCGTGTCGTTGGGAATGCAGATGCCGAGTTTGCAGTATGTTGTCTCATCCTTGCACTCGACATCAGCGCAGATATCTTTGCATTCACCATTGATGCATTTTTCATTCTCGCCTTCACATTCTATATAATCACAATAGCAATTGCCGGACAGATCGCATCCTGATTCGCATTCGGGACATTCGCAGGTGCCATCTGGGTTGCATTGAGGACACTGGTCGCTGCATTGACATTTTCCGGTGCTCGTATTGCACGAAGTCTCACATGTCTCTTTGCAGAGGCATTCGCCTAAAGTGTTGCACGATGTGGCACATGCCGTGGGGCACTGGCATGCGCCTGTCTTGGTATTGCACGATGTCGTGCATATATCCGGGCACTGGCAAACGCCGTTTGAATCGCAGGTCGTCGCGCAATCTTCCGGGCACTGACATACGCCTGTGTCATCGCAAAAAGTCGTGCAGGATTTCAGGCATTGGCAGGCGCCTTTTTCGTTGCATACCGTGGTACACGTGTCCGGGCATAGGCATTTGCCGTCGACATCGCAGCCGTTTTCACATTCCGGGCATTTGCATGCGCCGTTCGCTTCGCATGCCGTGCAGGTCTTCGGGCAGGCGCAGTTGCCCATCTCGTCGCAGCCATGAATGCACGTCTCAGGGCAGATGATCTCGCATGATACGCCCTGGTCTCCCGATTGCGTCTCTTTGGTCTCGACGCTTTTGTCGATGCATCGGCCGCCGCATAGCTTCTTTCCATCCGGGCATTTGTCTGATACGCAGATGCGAACGCCAGCCTCCAGCGCGCATAGCGGAAACTGATCAGGGCAACGCCCGGCGTTGATCGCTTTCTGGATATTCGCATCCTCACAGGGCTTGAGGCTCGTGTCCGTCTGGGAAACCTGACACATCGGTCCCCCATTCGTATATATCATTTTCCAATTATCACATCGCTCGCCATATTTTTCAATCGATTCAAGCGTGCATCCCGATAATGTCATCGTGACTGCTAGTAATACGGAATGTTTGAGAATGTGCCGTGTGTTCATGATGCGTTTCTCTATGTAATCCTCGATATGGCCGGTAAATGGTCAAAAATTGCCGATTTGACTATATTATCCTGAATCCGTGTGTCAACATGATATGCTGTCAGATATGCCCGTTGCTTCAGCGGTACGCTGCCGCCCTCACGGGGCGATGGATATGCGCCCACCACAGGCTGCAACGCTGCTAATTGCAGGTATAATTAAATCCTGAGCCGCTCAACACCTTGTACCAGTCACTGATCTTTGCAAGTTTGCAATAATTGTCTTGCGAAAGCCCCGAACCGTTCAGCACCTTTCGGTAATACTCATCCTGGGTGTAATCATTGAGATTATAATGAGACTTGACCTGGCTGATATCCCACATGCTGATGTCTTGATTAAAGCTGCTTGCGCCGTTGAACATGTAACTGATATTCGTGACTTTAGATGTATTCCAGCGGTCCAGCGGCTGGTTAAAGCTTGTTGTGCCGCGAAACATCCCGCTCAGGTTCGTGACATTTGACGTGTTCCACATGTTTAACGGCTGATTAAATGTGTTTATATATTGAAACATTCCGCTCATATCCGTGACGTTAGAGGTGTCCCATGTATCAAGCGGCTGATTGAAGGATGTGTTCAAAAACATGTGGCTCATGTTGGTGACTTTGGAGGTGTGCCACTTGTCAAGCGGCCGATTGAAATGCGTAATATAGAAAAACATATAACTCATGTCTGTGACATTTGAGGTATCCCAGCCATTGAGGTCTTGATCAAAACTGTCGGCATGCTCAAACATATTGCTCATATCCGTGACATTCGAGGTGTCCCAGGTGGCGAGCGGCTGATTGAATGAAGTGGCGTATGAAAACAAGTTGCGCATGCTCGTGATCTTGTGCGTGCGCCATTTTTCTAGGGGCTGATTGAACAGCTTGGCATTTTTAAAAGTCTGGATCATGCCGGTGGCAAAGGAGATGTCCCAATGTTCAAGCGGCTGATTGAATTCAGTGGCATTCATGAAAAACTGGTTCAGGCTGGTGAGCTTGGTGGCATCGGGGATATCGATCGGGGACAGCTTGGTCACTTTGGTGTTGGCAAAGCACGCGGGTGCCAGGCCGATCGGACCAAAGGCTTTGATCTCGATCAGCTTGGATGCCGATGTGTCAGGCGTGTCGTCGCCGCCGGATTCTTTGAGCGGCCACCCAAAACTGTCGAATGTTCCCTTGAGGATCACGGTATAGGTGCCGCTGTCGTAATACTGATGCTGGAGGGCTGGCTCGCAGGTTGTCACCGTGTCTGTCTTGCCATCCCCCCATTCGATCGTGAACTGGCAGGTCTTGGCGTGGTCTGTCGGAAGCGTCAGCGTCTTGGAGTTGCTGGGGATCTTCCAGACGGAGACAAACACATCAGGGGCGCAACGCCCGTCGGGACGACACACATAGTGATAGTCTGGATCGCTCACGCATTGCTCGTCCGACGTGCACTTCGTGGAGCATTTGTAATCTAAAAAACTGTCACAGAAGCCATCGCCTTTGTCCGGTTCCGTGTCACAGTCACGATAGAACGTGCACGCTTCCCCTTGACGGGGCGATGTCTCGTAGCGATCGTGAAGGTGGTTGCGGTTGGCATCGATCGGCTTGCATGTGCCGAGTGCGCAGTATTCCGTTGCCTCGCACGTGATCTCCGCGCAAACGTCTATGCAGCTGCCGTCACGGCATTGCATATTCTCGCCCGTGCACGTCCCGTTGCACGCATCGACGCATCGGCCTCTGACGCAATGCTCGCCTTCGGTTTCGCAGGTGATGCCTTCACACCAGTCCACGCATGCGCCTTCCACACAGTGCTCGTTCTCTGATTCGCAGGTGATTTCTGCGCATTGTGCGTCTGGGGGCTCTTCGACAGGGCAGTTGCCGTCTTCAAGGCACGTCTCCGCACATTCCGGGGGACAGGCGAGGCCAGGATCGCCAGAATCGCCAGGATCGCCAGGATCGCTCAGCGTGCAGTATTCGGCATCTTCCGTGGGCATGATGTGGGCCGTGGCATACTTTTCCGGCGTGATGCATTCGCCATTGCAAAGTTTGCTGTGTACCGTGCTCGTGCAGTTCGCCATGCACACTTTTTGACGCTTGCCCTTCGGGGTGATAAACGTGCACTTCTCGTATTTGAGCGGGCATCTGTTCGCCTGATATGCCTGGATGTATTCATTCCGGCATTCGCTCAGATTGCCGGCGCTGCATATCGACTCGCCACCCGAATAGATGTTCTCCCAGCCTTCGCAGGGGTCACCATAGTGAACGATGTCTTCCATGTTGCATGAGGTGAGGAACGCGACAAGCGCGATCACAAGCGAACGATTGAGTGAGGGCAGGGCAGTCATGATCGGAGCCTGAATAAAAAATGCTCTGTACGACCAGCGTGTTGCGAAGGGGAAAATGCCTGTGCCGGGCAGTTTCACCCAAAATGTTCCGCAAAGGCATTCCGCGGAAAGCCATATTCCATCAACCCCCTGGTCATACACAGCCACACGAGAGGAAAAATCGAACAACACGGCGCGTATTTTAGGACGTTCGGTGTTGTTTTTCAAGCATGGAGCCGTCATCAGACAGGGCGCACACGGCACAAAAAAGCCGCCCATATAGGGCGGCTTTTTTGTGTCAAGCGTCATGAAATTCGCCCGCGCCGTGTGACGGCGTGGGCGTGTGGGGCCGGTGCAGGCATATCGGGATCGGATCAGTCGCCGTCCTGAATTTGCTGCACGGTCAGGTCGAGCATCGGAAGCTGGACTTTGACACCGTTCTGGAGCGTCTGCTGTTTCTCGATCCATTTCGCGCTCACGGCACTGCCGAGCTCTTCGGTTTCGGAGGTCTCGATGTTGTGGTTGAGCGTATCGAGGAGTTTGGCATCGTCGACCATCGGGATTGCATTGTCATACGAGAAGGCTTCGATCCCTTCGACATCCGCGCCGGCAGAGGCCGTGGAAGGGCCGGCTTCGGTCCAGTAGTAGAGGTTTCTGTAATCGACGTTTGCCGCATTGTTGCCGATGAAGATGCCGCCGGAAGTCGACACGGTGCCGGTCGCGTAAATGTTGTTGAGGATGTAGTTATAGGCGGAGCCGAGCGTGTTCGTGTGCTCGATGAAGCCGAATGCGCCGCCTGCGGAGGTGTTCGATTCCGTCAGCGTGACCGGGCCGCTCGCAAACGCATTCGAGAGAATGAATTTGCCCGCGCGGGTGACGGTTTCGTTGTAAGGCGTGCTCGACGATTCGAGATGGCACGGATCGCTTTGGGTGTATGCGACATACTGATACGTCGTGTTGGTGTACGCCGGTGTCGAGGAGTTGCCCACGACATCGCCCACAAGACCGCCGACGTTGCTTTCGCCTTTGACTTCGCCCGTCGAATAGACGTTGCTGAACGATACCGTGTTCTGGATGTTGTGATATTTGAAGGTGTAGTTATAGCGCGATGTCGTCGGGACTTTCTCGCACTTGATCTGGGTCTTTTCGACGATCTCTCGGTTATTGGCAGTGGTGTGGACATAGCCCGCGATGCCGCCGACATAGGAGGTGCCTTCGATCGCGCCGGTCGAGAACGCGCGGTCGAGATGGATGGCTGTGGCGCGTTCCCCGGAGCCCTCGAACGGGTTGCCGTCGCAGTCGTTGTCATTCGGATAGATGCGTCCGAAAATGCCGCCGATGTATGAGGCAGAGCCCTTGATCTTGGCAGACGATTCGATTGTTGAGAAGTTGCACACGCCGTTGTTTCGCATGAATCCGAGCATGCCGCCGACGGATTCGGTGCCCGTGATGTTGCCGGTATTCTTCAGGTCTTTGAAGCTCGCGATGCCGTTTTCTGGCAGCTGCTGATAGTAGCCGACGATGCCGCCCGTGTAATAGGTGCCCGTGACATCGCCTGTGTTCTCGGCGTTTTCGAGCTTGTTCTCGATGCCGCGTTCGGACATGCCGGCATGGTGCGAATACAGGCCGACGATGCCGCCGGTATAGCCGGAGAGGTTCGTGATCTTGCCCGTGTTCTTGACGCGCTCGAAGGAAGACCCCGAGCCGAGGCCGGCGATGCCGCCGATCTCGAAGCTGCCATACACGCTGCCTGTGTTCTCGCAGTCCTGGGCTTCGCCGTATGCGAATCGCCCGAAGATGCCGCCTGACCAGCCGCCTTTCGTGCTGATATCGCCCGTGTTCTTGGCATGGGTGACGACGGTCTTGCCGCTTGTGGGCGTATCGGATACGCCGAAAATGCCGCCGATGTAGTTCGTGGTGGTGCTGCCTTCTGCCGTGATGTTGCCGTCGTTCGTCAGGTCGTCATGCGTAAAGCCGCCGATGAGCTGGCCGGCGATGCCGCCGACATAGGCGCTTGAGTTCCCGGAATTGTTGGTGGCGCGGATATCTGCCGCGTTCTTCACTTTCGAGAGCGTGCCGTTCTGATAGCCGGCGATGCCGCCCACGCCGCGCGTGCCCTCGATCTGCCCCGCGTTCGATGCGTCCGTGATCTCGGCTGAGGACGAGCCCGCGATGCCGCCGGTGGCCCATGTGCCTGTACCCTTCACGGTCGAATCATTTGTGACCTTGGTGACGCTGCCGCCGTTGAGCTGGCCCACAATGCCGCCCGTATAGCTTGCGCCCGTGACGTTGGCCTTGTTGTCCACGATCTCGAAGGTCAGGCCGTTCGTGATGCCCGCGATGCCGCCGACATTGTTCCCAGTGCCCGTGATCTCGCCGCCGAGGTTCTTGACCTCCGAAAGCGGGGTGATGCCGGTGCTGTATCCGACAACGCCGCCGACATGCGTCGTGCCGCTGACGTTGCCCTTCGTGTCGATGCTCTCAAACGTCACGGTGTCGCCGCGCCCGACGATGCCGCCCACCTGGTCTTTCTGACCGATGACATCGCCCTCGTGAACGACGTGAAGGATATCCGTCTTGGTCGCCTGGCCGAAAAGACCGCCTGCATACGTGCTCTTGCCGCTCACATTCCCCTTCACTTCGAGGTTCGTCGCCTTGACCGATGTCGCCGTGCCGGCAAGAATGCCGTTGTTCGTCGATTCGCCTTCGATGTTCAGCTCGATCTTGAGGTTGTCGATGCGCGCCCCGTTGAGTGACGTGAACAGACCGCATTTGGCTGTGCTGCAGGTCAGCGTGCCCACTTCGTCATCGACGACAAAGCTGATCTTCTTGCCATACGATACGAATTTGCCCTTGTAATCCGTAAACGCTTTCCAGTCGTTGACCTCGCCGGTCACGAACAGATCGCCGAGGTTGATGTCGTTCATCAGGGCATAGGCTTTGTTCGTGGTGTTCGTGAATTTGAGGCGGATGGCGTTGAACTGTTGCACGGTCGTGATCGGCTCAGCGCAGAAATCGCGCCCGTCCACGCTCACGCGCACTTCGTTGCACGAGCATCTGTCGACGAAATATTTGTACGGGTTGTCGCTGCACTTGTCGATGCAGTCGGGGACGCCGTCGCCGTCGCTGTCGAGCGAGTCATCCTGGCCGCAGCCGCAGATGCCTGCCGGCTGGCCGGGCTTGTGCTTGTCGTCCTCGGGGCAGATCTCCGGCTCCGTGAGGCAGGTGGGGAGGCCGCTCGCCGGGTCGATCGTGTCAGGGATGCCGCAGCCGCATGCGCCGGGCAGATATTTCTTGACCGCGTGCTCGTCGTCCTCGTCGATCTGGCAGTAGTCGGCAGGCGTGCCGTATGCCGTCTTGCCCACGCATTTCGGCACACGCGTGAGCGGGTCGATCGTGTCCGGGAAGCCGCAGCCGCATACGCCGGGGAACTGCTTGTTCGGGTCGTTCGGGCACAGATCCTTCTCGGCTGCGACGCATTTCGGGTTCCCGTCGCCGTCGAGCGTGTCCGGGATGTTGCAGCCGCAGATGCCGGGGAGCGTCTTGTCCGGATCGTCCGGGCAGAGGTCGCCGCCCTCTAGGCAGTCGGTGATCCCGTTGTTGTCCAGGTCGTCGTCCGGAATCCCGCACCCGCAGATGCCGGGGCCTTCCTTGCTCGCGTCGTCCGGGCAGATATCGGCGATCAGCGGCGCATGGCATGCGCCTTCGCTGCACAGGCTGTTCCCTTCACATGCCTCGATCACGTATTTGCCCTCGGCGCACTTCTTGACCGCGTTCTCTTCGCAGGTCGGCGCTTCGTCATCGCTGCAGTCCGGGGCGGGATCGATGCATGCGCCTTCGGCGCACACCTGGTCGCCGCATGGCGTGCTCACATACTGCCCGTTCTTGCACGATACGACGTTGTTGTCCGCATCGCATACAGCCGCTTCGCTGTCTTCGCATTCGGGCTCGACAATCTTGTCGTGACATGCGCCCTCCTCGCAGATCTTTTCGCCGCAGTCGTCAAGCACAT
The DNA here is from genome assembly GCA_017555665.1 of Pseudomonadota bacterium. Taxonomy (GTDB): domain Bacteria; phylum Myxococcota_A; class Bradymonadia; order UBA4248; family UBA4248; genus UBA4248. Next base: position 13,647 of record JAFZFY010000243.1, read on the forward strand.
ATTTGCCGTCCACGCATTTCTTGACCGCATCGCCTTCACAGGACGGAAGATCGACGGCAGGATCGCATTCCGTCGGGTCAGACGGCGCTTCGCACACGCCCGCGTTGCAGATCAGGTCGCCGCATGGCTCCTGCGTGTACTTCCCGTTGACGCATTTCCTGACGGAATTGCCGTCGCATGTCGGGGCCTCTTCGTCCTGGCATTCAGGCGTATCTGGGGTCGGGTCATCTGTTTTCTTGACGCATGTGCTGTTCGTGCAGGTGTGATCCGACGGGCATTTGTTCCCGCAGGTGCCGCAGTTGTCGGCATCGCTCGTCAGGTCGACGCATTGGTCGCCGCATTCGGTCAGGTCGCCCGTGCATTTGGGCTCGCTGGGGTTGTTGTCCGTGCATATCCGGCTGATGCATGACTGCTCGCTGCCGCATTTGTTGCCGCAGATGCCGCAGTTGTTCACGTCGCTCGTCAGGTCGACGCATGACGTGCCGCAAAGATCCAGACCCTTGCAGTCTGTCGGCGGGGCCACGATGTCCTTGCATTTTTGCGTGGCTTCGTCACAAACCTGGTTCTCTGTGCAAATGGTGTCGCCGCAATACTTGACCGATTTGTTCGGCCCTTCTTCGGTGCATGCGATGGCTGACAGCGCGATCGCGACGAGCGCGATGGATAATCCGTGCTTTTCTAATGTTTTCATACGTACTCCGGGGCATGAATAGGCTTGTATCCTGAAAGCAGATACTCGCTCTGAGCGTAGCGTGTGCCCTGGATGGTGTCAAATTCGTGGGGATGCATCTGTCGGGCGCGGGCTATGCCGCTGCGCGGCATACGCCCTGCGCGCCGCGCCTATCCGCTGCGCGGATACGGCGCGGCCCAGAACAGGCGGTCGGGCGTATTTGCGTCGCAAATAGC
>JAFZFY010000244.1 GCA_017555665.1 Pseudomonadota bacterium
CGCTATTGGCAACGCCAATACGCGCAGGCATTTCTTCGGGCATGCATCCCAGAGGGGGGAGCGGCGTATTGAGCCGAACAGGCGAAATAGCCGCGCGGGGGGACGCTTCCCCCCGCCCGCACGCTCACTTCACCGTAAGCTCGTATGCATTAGAAACAGAGGCATCCGCACCTTTGACGCGCACATAAGCCGTTCCTGAGGCCGGCAGGACAACGCTTTCCCAGTCGTGCGCGGTCTCACTGCGCCCGACTTCGGTTCCCGCGCCATCATACACGGCGAGATCGAGGTCGCCATCCGCATGCTTAAACGCGAGCTCCGCCTTGAGCCCGGCGGCATCGTCGATCCGGAACCAGTCCTCATCGCCCGGGCAGATGACGCGTTTTTCGGCCTGACCAGACACGATCGCCGTCGCCTGAAGGATATTATCGTTCGGCTCGGCACCGTCATTCTGGCATGCCGCGCCGATCTGAAGCGACTTGGAGACCGAATTGTTGTTCAGGCTGACATCGCTTTCGGCCGATACACGGACGATCAGCGTGCCCGCGCCGCTCACATCCGGAAGCGTCACTTTCTCGCTAAAATGCTCGCTTTCGCCGCCATCGAGCTCAGAAGCGAGCTTTTCAAGCGAGTGGACACGGCCAGCGATATCGAGATCGATCTGAATGTCGTAATCGGTCTTTTCGGTGCCGATGTTTTTCGCGTCGAAATCGATGCGCAGCAGACCGGAAGACACGGGATCCTCCGGCGAAACCGCCAGCCCGGACACGGACAGATCGACACCGGCATCGCCGAGCTGCTTGAACGCGTACTTCATCACAGGCGCCTGCGGCACGTTCGTGAAGAGCTTGAGATAATGCATGCCGTCGGCCACGGCCGTATAATCGAGCGTCTGCGCCTGAAGATTCGTGAGCATCGACACGAAGCGCATCTCCTTGGTTTTCTCGCCACTCTGCTGGTCAGTGATCTCGACTTCGGCATAGAGCGCGGCGCGAAGCATCCCCGAATCGGTATCGAAACCGATCTGGAGGCGATCGCCGGCAGCGAGTTCCGAGGCGTAGTAATCGATATCGGTCGCCGGACAGATCTCCGCCTGGAGGCCTTCACGGACTGCCTGGCGCAGGTCATACGCCGTGGTCGGAAAATCGTTCGGCTCATAGGCCGCGCCGCACGCGTTCCACGCGGGCGCATCGCTGACCGCGATATCGAGCGAATACGCCGTCTCCTTGGCGTTGTAGATATTTTCGAGCAAAAAGACTTCGAGATAGAGCGTCTGGTCGCCGACAATCAGGTCACGGTGGATCTTTTCGGTGGCAGACCCGGTGCGCGCAGCATCGATCTCGTTGCCGTGTGCATCGTAGAGAACGAGGTCGAAGTCTCCTGATTTCGCGGCTGTGGCAGAGATATCGAGCATCGAGCCATGCTTGACATCGAACGCGTAAAAGTCGCGGTTCGACTGGCAGACCGCGAGATCGTCGTGGTGATAACGGCCGTTCGTGAACGTGATTTTACGCGCCGTATCCATGCTTTCGTTCGGATCGAGGACATCCCAGCAGCTGCGCTCGAAGCTCCATGCAGACGTGCGCGCGATGTTGTTCCACGGGCGCGGATCCTGCACATGGCCGTCATCGTCGACTTTGGCGATGAGGTGATAGGTGCCGCCGGCGGCATCTGCCGGAAGCTTGAGCGACACGGTCCGCGTCACGACATCGCCGGGAGCGATCTCGCCTGAGGATGTACGTGCGATGCGCCATGCGCTTTCATCAATCTCGGATGTCTCCGAAACATAGAAACCGATCGAGACATCAGGCGATGATGTCTTGCCCATATTGCCCACGCGGAGCGTCACGAGCTTCGTGTCAGATGCGTTCAGCGCGCCGCCGTCAATCGTGAGATCGGATGCCGCCAGATCAATCCCAAGGCTCGTGCTGTAAACCTCGGAACTGAGGTGATACCGGTTCGCGCTGTCGTCGTTTCGCCCGGTCACATGGATATAGACCGGCGCTTCCCCGATATCCGAGAGGTCGAGCCCGGAGAGATAGAGATTGTCGGCCCCTTCATAGACGGCGGTGACATCGGGACCGCGCAAGAGCTCGACCTTGAGGGGCGAAAAGACGGAATCATGCGAGACCTTGATATGGAAGTTCTCGTGTTCCGCGATATCGAGCGCAAAAAAGTCCTCATCGCCGGGGCAAAGCGTCATATCGCTATCAAAAGTCTTGAGTTTTGAGGCCTGCGAGACGCTGTTATTGACCTCGGCAGAATCGCCGGCACAGACGCAAGCATCGCCGCTCATCGCAATGGGCGTATCGAGCGCGGCGCGGTTGTTCGACTCATCGGTCTCGGAAACGATCATCGTCGAATCTGCCACGAAACTGAACGTGTAGTTCGGGCACCAGAAATCGCATGTCATCTTTTCCCTGACGCTCGCTGTCTCGCAAGAACCGGCCACGATGCCGGCGATATAGATGCGCGAGAACTCGCGTTCGGAAGCGTCACAGCCATTTTTGCGCATGACGGAGACATAGAGCGGCCCGGAGTCCGTCTTGCCCTTGTTGCAGACGGCAACCGAGGCGGCAAAGAGCTCGCCGTCCGCGAGCGCGGCCGCGCCGTTGAGCTCCGGCCTGCCAATGACGAGATCGATATCGGAAGTGCTCGTCACCTCGATCTGCACCTCACCGCGCTGGATGTTGTTATCCTCGTTCGCTTCGCTGACGACACCGCTCGAATCGCAGAATGTATAGACCCAGTATTTGCCCGGCCGTATGCCGGTATCCGTCTCCATGACGGCGGTCAGTTCGCGCGACGAAAGGGCGGGCAGATCGTCCACATTGATCGAGCCGACGACCGCATCGGCATCGACATCGAGCGACATATCGCTCGACAGATAGACCGTGCACACGAAAGACCCGGTCGGCTGCGCGCCCTGGTTATAGAGCCCCAGCGAGGCGCTGAACGTGCCGCCAGGGCTCGTAGAACCGGGGGAAAACTCGACTTTTTTGATGGTGATATCGGCATCGAGCACCGGCTCATTCGTGACCTGTATCGGCGCGCTGCTGCGGACGATATTGTTCGTCTCGTCACGCTCGACAATGACATTCGTCGTATCGAGGCGAAGCCAGAAATAATAGAGCCCCGGATCGGTCACGGCAGGCGCGATCGAGAGCAGGACATTCTTGATGTTCTGCTCGACACCGCTCATGCCGCCGACGATGGTCGATTCATGTATTTTGACGGCCCCGTTCATATCCTCGGAATTATCCTTCGCGCCGAGCCAGATCTCGTAAGCGAAGGTTTCTGCCGTCGTCGAGCCCTCGTTGAGGATATCGAACTGCGCCGTGGCGCCGGTCAGAACGGCCGTCACAGCCGGCGTCACCGCAAGGCGTTTGGCAACGAAATCGGCGCCGTCTGTCGCCTGATTTCGCACCATGAGGCTCTGCGCGCTGAACACGGCGTTGTTGTCATAACTGCTCTCGCCGATCGTGTGATCGGAGTTGATCACGACCGTGACGTAATACGCGCCCGTCCTGATCGAGGCATCCATAGGGATCTCGAATTCGAGGCGCTCGACCGCGCTGTCAGTCCCGGCTGCGCCCAGCGAAGCGAGCATGTGCCTGTAAATGCGCTTCGCCCCGGCTTCGAGATAGGCCGTTTCGGAAGCCGTAGGCGTGAGATACACGTCGATATATGTGGGCACGCGGAGGGCTTCTTTCGCGCTGTTCGATGCCTGAAACGAGACGGTCAGCGCGCCGTCACTGCTGACATCGAGCGGCCTGGCCTCAAGCGCGCCGACGCTCAGATCGACGGTGCCATAGACGGTCACATCCGTCGTCGCATGCCCTCGTTTGTCGCCGCAAGCCAGCTCGACCTCGACCTGATACGATCCGGCATCGCGATACCGGTGTTCTGCCTCATAATCGCCGCTCAGACGGATGCCATCGCCAAAATGCCATGTTCCCTCGCAATCCCGAACATTCGCACCGTCATCACGGGTCAGTTCAAACTTCACGATCCCCGGCGCATGTGTCCGCGACGGTTCTGCATATATCGAAAAGCTGAAATCATCGGATCCCTCACTGCACCCCATCCCCGTGATCGCAGCGACGGCCAGCGCAAGGCACAAACGCTTCTTCATATCCTCTCCAGTCAAAAGGCCGAAATTCGCCCGCTGTATTTTACTCTATTTGGGCTTTGAATTTAACTGATATCGGCAAAAAAATAGCCGCTATGATCCCTTCAGCCTATAGGCGTTTTTTTTGAAGTATCGCGGGCATTGCGAGACAGGCAACTGGCGACAACGCACTGCCATACTGCGGGTATGACCGACGCGTTTTTGCGGCGTATTTGCGCAGCAAATAGCCGCAAATGCGAGCTGTATGCGCCCGAACGGGC
>JAFZFY010000245.1 GCA_017555665.1 Pseudomonadota bacterium
TCAGAATATGTCCATCCATCATACAACAAGTTAAACTGAATCCAGCGTGTGGCATTTTCTATATATAACCTAAGATTTGCAAAATTGCTTGTAATGACATACAAACAGCCATTGCGATTATATTTATACCCGAAAGCCTGTTCTTCAAGAGACTTCTCATTAATTTTCGTCTTGATGTCCTTAATCTCTACAACGAGTGGATAGGACCCTTTCTTATTTCGATATGCTGCATCTGCAGTACGAGCATTTGTCTCATTCTTCGATTCAGGAATCAAATTCTCATCCTTTTTATATCCGAGGCATTTTTCAAAAATATACTCCAGAAATGATCCTTTATAAGATTCCTCATTAATAGGCCTATCAAACTCTCCCTGGCCAAGAATATAATCGCGCTTGTCACGCTGCCATTCCAAAAAATGACTAAATTCATTTTCGCATTTCACTTGCGATGCAGCATGTTCAAGCTGCATTTGATTAAACAGAAATGCCGGCTTCTCGGATTCTGTGTCTTGCCAGACTGCAGATTTCCCCAAGAGCTGCTCTGATTTGGATATCTGTTTGCGACACGCTTTACTCATTCTCACTCCCCAGGCGTTGGGAAATGCAGGAATGCTCTACTTTTCCTGTATGCAGTTTTGGCGAGTTGTGCTAAAGTGTACAACCAGTATTGGTGCAGGTGTCCTGCAACCGGTTTTGTCAAAAAAGTGAAGTGTAGGAAAAGTAGGCTTTTCCTGCACCTTGCGATAAACGCTCGCCATTGCACAATTTTGCCGCTATAATGCTCATCTGGGAGCGCGTTGTTCCCCTTGCAGGAGATGCAACATGACAAAGAAGGCAAGTAAAACCAAACATGGAACGAAAGACAGCATCTTTACGCACCTATTTTCGATTCCCCAGTACCAGCTGCAGCTCTATCGAACGCTGCATCCCGAGGATAAGCAAGTCAAAACTTCGGATATCGAGACGATTACTCGACGATGTGTTGTGGCCCAGCATGAACACAACGATTTAGGGATTTTGGTCAAAAACCACCTCATGATTCTAGTTGAGACGCAGTGTTCGTGGTCACCAAATATCGTCATTCGCCTCATGTCTTATGCCGTGCAAAGCCTGATGGACTATTTTCAGGAACGAGAAGTCTTTCTGTATGGCAACAATAAGCTTGAATGCCCAAAACCGGAGTTGTATGTCATCTTCACGGGAGTCAGACAATCTCAACCAGATAGCCTTTCTTTCCGAGATCTTTTCTTTATGGGCGACAAAACCTGTGACCTTGATGCCACAGCACATATCATTTACTACAAAGAAGGCAATGCTGATATCATCAACCAATATATCATGTTTTGTCGCGTCTTTAACGAACAGGTCAATCTCTATAATTATACAGAGCAAGCACTAAAAGAGACACTTCACATTTGCAGAGATAAAAAAATACTTTCAAAATACATTCTTCAAAGGGAGACAGAGATTATGAACATCATGACGGCATTGTTTGATCAGGATTACGTCACAAGGATGTATGGCGTGGATCAGCGAAGAGAGGAGAAGAAAGAAACCGCTTTGAAAATGCTTAAGAAGGGATTTGATATTAATATAATATCGGAAATGACCGATTTGTCAGTCAAAGAAATTGAAGAGCTACAAAGCCAGGAATCGAATAAATGAACATCATGACGGCATTGTTTGATCAGGATTACGTCACAAGAATGTATGGTTACCCATTTTTGGTCGCATGATACCTAAAATTCGACAAACTCATGCCGCAAGATTCAGCCGCCCTTTTGCACGTCATCTGTCCGCTTTTCCAAGCTTTAAGTGCTTCATAAAATGCTTCATCGAGCACTCGTTTTGGCCGTCCCCAATGAATACCGCGAGCCTTGGCGGCCGCAATGCCTTCAGCTTGTCGCTGGCGTATCATGTCACGTTCGGTCTCTGCCACATATGACAATAGCTGCAAGACAATATCCGCAATCAGGGTTCCAGTAAGGTCTTTGTCTTTCCGTGTGTCGAGCAACGGCATGTCGAGCACGCAGATATCCACGCCTTTTTCTTTGGTCAGGATTCGCCACTGTTCCTGGATTTCCCTATAATTCCTACCAAGCCGGTCGATACTTTTAATATATAATATATCACCGGCTCGAAGCTTCTGCATGAGCTTAATATATTCAGGGCGATTGAAATCTTTTCCCGACTGCCTATCAATAAATAGCTGTTTCTGGCAAAGCCCGGCTTCGGTCAATGCAATGCGCTGCCGCCCGTCATTTTGTTCTCTTGTGCTGACACGGATATATCCATATTGCTGTGACATCTTGTACTCCCAAGGCAAACACGCCCACCCCATTGGTAAAGCGCGTACAAATCGCCCACGAGAGCATACTTTTTGACTGACCAAAAATTTTACGCGTAACTTTTTCAAGTTGGCATTCATCTTGAATTACACAGTAAATCACGGGGCAATGGTTGCTCTGAATTGGAACAATGCAACAACACGGAGGGGCTTATGAGAAAGTTCTTATTTATCCTTATCAATGTCACACTTCTGACGTTCTGTATGGGATTAAACGCAAATGCAAAGCCGCCAAGACATTCACACAATGGCCACAGAGCTGGACATCATCAAGAATTTCGTCACCGCGGCCCGATGAATTCCTCAACCTTTAATAGCGTGTGCGAAAAAGTTAAGGAAGCTGGTTGGCAAAACGGTAAACATTATGATGTCGTGAGTGATGCCATATCGGATGGCCATATCTTTTCAGTCGCACAGACCGTGCGTATTCTGAAACTCTTTGGGTCATATTATGAGAAAGAAAAAGTGGCTCTGATTATCTATCCCTCAGTCTATGATCGGGAATACTGGTATCAGGTCTACGACTCATTCAATGATTATTATTGGAGAGAGGATCTCAAACGAAAAATTGCAGAAATTGACAGCCACAGATAGTTTATAATGATATCTATGAATGAATACATATATATTTATCGAAGTTGCTCGCTCTAGCCTTCAGAACACAGCGGATAGCCAGAGCGAGCATTTTTCTTCGTATGCGCCACCAGCGCATAGGCGAGTAAAAAGTGTTGTGACACATTTGTTGTGCGGCGCATTGCCCTAAACGTTCACTATTTTAAAATACTTCATTTATTTTCATGTTTGCATTTAACAACGCCTCCCAAGCGAGTGAAGAAGATCAAAGATTTCAGAAGGCGCACGCTGTATGAACTGTCCAATGCCATCCTGCCAATGGATACGCTGGACCATATCCCATGGGCAGACCAGAACGAAGTCTTTGCAGAACTTGCAGAAGTCGCCCGACTGGACAGACTGACACCCGAAGAACGCACGGCTTATGAGGAAAGCTGCGCCTGCTTGGCTGAATACGGCCAGAAGGCGGATTAGTCACGGCAACTCAAACCATCGGAAAAGCGCGCAAATGCACAATTTCCGCGCTTGATATCGAACCGTCCCGATGCATCGTGCAAAAAAAATTTGACGAAACCGCATATTTGGTACTACCTTGCCATCTGTGAGCTACATGTAGGTGTGACTCACACTATCACCAACGGCTCACGTGAGCCCTAACATACAGAGCTGTAAAAGGAGGTTATTTCAGCGCTGAGTCAACATCCATGATAAGGAGATCAATGATGAATGTTATTATCGCAGTACTGAATCTCACCATGTCTGTGATTATACTTGCAGGCATGATTGCTTTTTCCGAAATAGCAAGAAAGCATACATATAGATAGGCAGTAAGCCACTTAAACGCCGCAGTTTGCGGCGTTTTTTTATTCAAGGATCTCGCCATGCAGAAAACCACCCCATTCACATGCCACAGCGCACGGCTTGAACTCGTGCCGCTCACGCCGGAATATCTCCGTCTCTGGATCGATGACCTGCCCGCGCTCGAAGCCAAACTGAACGCGAAGTATTGCGGCGAATATCTCGATATCTTGCGAGACATTATCGCCGAGCAGCTCAACCTCATGCCTTATTTCGATGAAACCCAGGACAGAGAATACGCCTGGTACACCTTCTGGATGATTATCCAGAAAGATACGCGCGAGATCATCGGTTCGTTCGATGTTAAAAGCGGCATCGACAAAGATGGCCGCCTAGAGATCGGTTACGGTCTCGGGACCGCCTACGGACATCATGGCTATATGACTGAAACTGTTAAGGAATTTTTGACATGGGCATTCCGTGATCCGCGCGTGAGCGGTGTGATTGCCGAGACGGAGCGAGACAACATCCGTTCCCAGAATGTCCTGAAACGCTGCGGTTTCAGCTTGACCTCGGAAAACGAAACGCTTTGGTGGCTTTGCCCCAAGCCTACAGAAGCCTAGCAAGTCTGAATATCATCGAGCGCGCAACCGGGGCGTTGCGGGGTGGAACCCCGCATCGGGGGTAGCGGCGTATCGGCGCGCACGAAGTGTGCGCCGATAGACGCGAAGGGGGCTGTCCCCCTTCCCAATGCCGAAATCCGAACGCATCAAATTCAGATTTATTATTCACACCTAGTATGATAAAATCTGGGCGCGTACTGTTGTAAACAGGACTTTTCAACGGAGTGATCCCGATGCGTAGTTTTTTTAATTTTTCTGCTGCTGTCGTGGCGGCATTCACCATTTCCACAATCAGCAGCGAGGCATTCGCAGTCAATGTCGAGCAGGAAACCGCCGATATCACGGTCGTCATCGAATCGGACGGGACTGCACACGTGACGGATAATATCCTGATCAATGTTTCGAACGGCCCGCTGACCGCGATGTTCGTGGAAAACATGGCGCTGACGCCGAACTGGGGCACGGCCGTTGCCGACATCGTCGGAAAAGAGCAACGCATCCCGCTCAAGATCAACCATATCAAGTCCGGCAAACACTACGAAGTCGAAGCAGACCCGAAGATTCCAAACGGCGAAGCCTATATTATCTTCACGTATTCGGGGAACATGATTAACGAGGGATATATCGGCAAGACGACAAGCGAAGCACACGGCGACCTCTATTATTTCCACTGGGCGCCGATGCAATGGGGCTCATCGATGAGATATCGCGATGTCAAGCTCGTGCTTCCCGTCGAGGTCTCTGGCGAGCAGATTTCGGACGAGATGTTTTTGAAGATTGCCGGTTATTCGCGTCAGGACAAGTATGCCTCGAACGACAACGCCCTCATTCTGACAGACGAAAGCCTGAACAAACGCAACAAGATTGACTATTTCGGCACAAAGATTGGCAACAAATATCTTCTGACGATGCATGTCTATCAAGAAAGGGTCCGCGCTGAGGAACCGCAGAAAATCCTCTTTTATATGCGGCCTGAATTCATCGCGTTTGAAGGCGTCGAGCGCATGAGAACGCGCTCACTCACCAGCTCATCCTCATCCAGCGAATCCGCACCTCTGGAAGCGTTCGACAGCACCACCACCTGGCTCATCTTCCTGCTGGTCGGCGGTCTCGGCGGCGGCGCAATCTTCGCGGGCAAAAAAAGGCGCAGAAAAGACGAAGAAGCGCCCAAACAACCGCTGGTTTCCGATGAACTTTGGGAAGCCCCCGAACTGATGGTCGGCGGTTTCGGTCAAAAGGGCAAAGTCGCAAAAGACCTTCACCCGATTGAAGTCGGCCTGCTTTTGGGCATGGAGATTTCGCAAATTGTCGGCATCATGGTGCAGGCACTCGGCGACCAGCACAAGCTCATCGTCCGCTCGCTGGAGCCCATCACGGCGTTCCGCGAACCCGATGCGATGCTCGAACCCATCGAGCACGATTTCGTTGAAGTCTTTGATGCCATCGGCCATATCGACGAACCGAAACTGCAGGAATTTTTGGAAAAAGTCATCGCCAACCTTCAGGAAAAGACTTGGAACTGCGACCTCGAAGCCACTCGAAAATACTATCTCGCCGTGATGTACAATAACCCGGACGAGCCCCAGAAAGACCAGCTCGAATTCAAAGTCCTCGAAGACAAGGATTATACAGACCTTTATGCGCCGTGCCCGTCGATGTACGACGACTATTATTGGCGCAACCGCTACTATTGGCGGCACTATCACGGCTATTATACAGACCGCTATCACTACAACCACGGGCTTTCAGACCGGTTCTCCGGCGGATACACTGATTTCATACGCTCGTCCTCATGCTTCCACGGATGCTTCGAGCAGCCGAACCTCGAAAATGTCTGCCATTCGGCGTGCCATTCAGCATGCCACGATGCCTGCCATGACGCATGCCACAGCGCATGCCATTCGGCGTGCCACAGTGCATGCCATTCAGCGTGCGTCTCCGGAGGCGGCAGATGACCTCTGTGCCGGATACCTTCTCGCTCGCGTGGGTGGACGCGCTATGGGCGGACTGCGGCGACCTCATCGTGCTTCGCGAAGAGGACAACGTCCTGATTCTGCCCCCCAACCGTGTCTATCACGTCAATCCCACGGGCGCGCGTATCATCCGCTGGCTTCAGGCTGGCAACAAGATCGACGACTTCCCTGGCCTCAATGACGAACGTAGGCTTCAAGTCGATAAATTCTTCCAAAATATCTCGCTCGCTATCAGCAACAAGACGCACTTTGCGCGTCGAATTCCCTATACATTCGACTACACAAAGCTGCCCATTCTCGGTGAAATCGCCGTCACCTATCGTTGCAACAACCGTTGCCGTTTTTGCTATGCCGGCTGCGACGGTGCCTGCGGACGACTCGATTCCCCCGATATCGAACCGGAACGCATCGAGCGCATCATCGACATCTTTAAGGAAGAAGCCAAAATCCCCTTCTTTTCATTCACTGGTGGCGAGCCGCTCATGCGCAATGACCTCGAAAGGCTGATGATGTATGCATGCAGCAAAGGGCTGCGCATCAACCTCGTCACGAACGGCACACTTGCGACCCCGGAACGCGCGAAAGCCTTATACGACGCGGGGCTGCGCACCGCACAAATCAGCCTTGAATCGCCAGACGAGGCCATTCATGACGCACTCTGCGGCCGCCCAGGCTCATGGAAACAGACCATCGCGGGCATCAACGCACTACGCGATGCCGGTATCCTCGTGCAGACAAACACAACGTCCACGACCATGAACCTCGACTCGCTGGCAGGTCTCCCCAAGCTCTGCAAAGACCTCGGCTGCGTGCGCATGTCCGTCAATCTATTCATCCCCACCAAGCGAAGCCCTCAGGCGGACGCGCTTTTTGTGCCCTACGAAAAGATTGGTCCCACCGTCGATGATATCCGAAAATCCGCTTTCCATGCCGGCATCGACTTCCTGTGGTACTCGCCATTACCCATGTGCATGTACAACACCATCGCCAAAGGACTTGGAAACAAGTCCTGCGCGGCGTGCGACGGCCTCATTTCCGTCGACCCCGAAGGCAACGTCCTGCCCTGCTCCTCGTGGGACGAACCCGTCGGAAACCTCCTCACGGATGGCTTTCAGAACGTCTGGTTCTCAAAACGTGCAAAAGCAATCAAAAATAAATGCTTTGCACACGAAAAATGCCAGTCCTGCACAGCCTTTGTCGCCTGTCAGGGCGCATGCCCGCTTTACTGGCAATATGCAGGTTATGATGAACTCCTCAGACATGCAGACAAGATGGAACATCAAGAAACATGAATCTTCTTTCTATGATAAACTATTCTAACTTTTGGCTCGAAAAGGGAGACTTGATATGATCGCGACATTGATCATTGTCCTCATCAGCATCGCCCTTCAGTTCTTCACCCCAGTAGATGAAGATCTCATATTATTGATGCCACTTGCGGCCTTGCTTCTTTTCTTTGGCCCTGTTGTCGCATCGCCTAATAAAACGAGACTCAGCCCGGATGATAAAAAGGCTGAAGTCATCAAAAAATGGCACACGATTCCCGAAGAAGAACGTAAGACTGCATTAAGCCGAATTACATCTGAAAGATTCGGCAAAATTGCGCTCCCGCCGATTATCAAAATCCTAAGCATCTTCATACGCGTGCCGTTCGTGATCATCGCCGCAATTGTGAGTATCGGTGTATTTTTCAATGATGCGCCCCACCTCAGTGCGCTGATTTTTGATATTATTTGCGTACCGCGTGCATTGTTCTTTATGATTTATGGCTGCGATCCAGCTGATGCAGGAACAGGAGAAAGTGCATACCCATTCGAAATCAGAGAAAAAGTTGAAACGGTGAACTATCTGACGGAATTTAAAGGTAGCCAGACAGATTATCAGCCTCAGGTACAGGTCGAGCTCATAAAGCAGGGTTCTACCACAGATATATGTGATATTCGCTGCAACCTTGTGCCCAAGAAAGATATCCCCGAATTGCTCTGCTCCCAATTTTCAATCACAAGGAACAAAGTCCGCGACAGTTCATATTCCTATGCCTATCTCGTCTTTGTGTTCAAAGGCGAAGAACTATCGTTCCAACATAATAATCCTGTCCGCAATCGCATCCATCAAATTGTATCTATTCATGCAGCGAGGTTTAGGCTTTCTGTCAAAAAGATGGATGGCAATTCTGTATATGTGATTACTAAATGCAACGGCGTGGAGTATCATACGGACCACGACGACTGCACCGCTTTGGCTGTTACAGCAAACGAAATATTTAAATTCTTGGAAAAAAATAATATATCAGACCTAATTATCGCCTAATCTCTCACATTTTCTACTTTTAAGGCGCTATGCCTACGGCATACGCGCCTTTTTTGTTCGGCTATCGGCCACAGGCCGATACGCCTCACACGCTTTTGCAAGTTCACATCTCCCCCGATAGGCCTTTCCCAACGGAGTGATTCAGATGCGCAGTTTTTTCAATTATACCGCGGCCGTAGTGGCGGCATTCACCTTCACGACATTCAGCAGTGATGCCTTTGCGGTCAATGTGGCGCAGGAAACCGCCGATATCACGATTGTCATCGAATCTGACGGCACCGCGCATGTGACAGACAAAATCCTGATCAATGTCACGAACGGTCCGCTGACCGCGATGTTCGTGGAAAACATGGCGCTGACCCCCACCTGGGGCAAGGCCTTCGCGGATATCGTCGGCACAGAACAGCGCATCCCCCTGAAAATCAACCATATCAAGTCCGGCAAACATTACGAGCTCGAAGCCGATCCGAAGATCCCCAATGGCAAAGCCTATATGATCTTCACCTATACCGGAAACATGATTGATGAGGGCTATATCGGCAAGACAACGAGCGATACGCATGGCGATCTCTATTACTTTCACTGGGCCCCGATGCAATGGGGCACCGCCATGAAATATCGCGATGTAAAGATTGTCCTGCCGCTCGAAGTCCCAGGTGAACAGATAGACTTTGAACAAATCGCCGGTTATTCGAAAAGCGATACGAACGCATCGAACGGCAGTGCCAAGATTCTGACAGAAGCACAGCTGAACCAGCGAAACAAAATCGATTATATCGGCACAAAAATCGGCGACAAATATCTTCTGACGATGCACGTCTTTCAGGAGAACGTCGCAAGCCGAGAATCCCAGAAAATTCAGTTCTATATAAAGCCTGATTTCATCGCTTTCGAAGGCTCGATGCAGACGCGCTCGCTCAGCACACAGAACGAATATACCACCACGTTGTACAGCGAGCCTGATTTATTCGAGTTGAACAGCAGGCTCTTTATCATTTTAGCTCTTGCCGGCCTCACCGGCGGCGCGGTTCTGTTAGGCAGAAAACGCCGCGAAAAAGAAGCGGATGCGCTCAAGGGCAAGCAGATTTCTGATGAGCTATGGGAAGAACCAGAGCTTCAGGTCGGTGGATTCGCGCAGCCAGGCAAAGTCGTCAAAAACCTTCATCCGATCGAGGTCGGCCTGCTCCTCGGCCTGGAAATCCCACAGATCGTCGGCATCATGGTGCAGGCGCTCGGCGACCAGAGCAAGCTCATCGTCCGTTCGCTGGAGCCCATCACGGCATTCCGCGCATCCGATGCGCCGCTCGAGACCATCGAACACGACTTCGTCGAGATTTTTGACGAAATCGGTCACATCGACGAGCAAAAACTTCAAGCATTTCTCGAAAAAGTCATCGCCGACCTTCAGGAAAAGTCCTGGAACTGCGACCTCGAGGCCACACGAAAGTACTATCTCGCGATGATGTACAACAATCCAGACGAGCCTCATAAAGACAAGCTCGAGTTCAAAGTACTCGAAGACCGCTATTATTCGGATCCCAATGCCAAACGCCCGGAAGGCCTGTGCAGCGATTATTATTGGCGCAATCGCTATTACTGGCGGCATTATGACGGCTACTACACTGACCGTTATCACTATAATCACGGCATTTCGCAGCGATTTAAGGGCGGTTATACCGATTTTATCCGAACATCCGCATGCTTTCACGGCTGTTTTGAACAGCCAAATCTCGCCAATGTTTGCCACAGCGCGTGCCATTCGGCGTGCCACGACGCATGCCATTCGGCATGCCACAGCGCCTGCCATTCGGCGTGCCACCATGCCTGCCATTCGGCGTGCGTTTCAGGAGGCGGCAGATGATAACAAATTTAAATATATATCATTCGCTGACTTGCGATTTATATAAGGAGACGTAATATGGTTATCACATTAATTCTCCTCCTGATTGGCATCTGCCTTCAATTTCTAGCGCCATTGGATGGATATTTTATTTTGATATTGCCAGCCGCAGCCTTGATCATTTTCTTTGCACCACTCGCAATACCAGAATTTGATAGAATGCCCGCAAGAGATAAAAGAGCCAAAATCATCACAAAATGGCATTCTATTCCCGAGAAATCGCGTAAATCCACTTTTGACCGCATCACATCCACCAAATACAAGCTCAACCTCAATCCGCTAGAAAGGCTATTCGGTATTCTCACGGACCTGCCCTGTGTCATCATTGCAGCAATTATCAGCATTATCATATTCTTCATCGATTGTTACCACCTCAGCGCACTCATTTTTGATATCATCTGCGTGCCCCGCGCATTTTTCTTTATCATATATGGTTGCAATCCCATATGTAGAGAACTCGAAGTAGACACCTATCCTCTGACATCAAAGATCGCAACGATGAATTTTCTGCTTGCCAATAAGGAAAAACAGACAAATTATACTGCCGATGTTCAGCTTGAGCTCACGAAGCAAGGGTCAATCACCGGTATTCGCGATATTCGCTGCAACCTCATTCCAAAGCAAGATATTCCGAAACTGCTATGTGCACAGTTTTCCATCACCGAAAACAAAGTCAAGGAACGAACCTATCCCTATGCATACCTCGTCATTGTATTCAAAGGCCTTGAGTTCGCGCACTGCGAACCCATCCGACATCAAATCGCACAGATTCTGGATCGAAAGGCCAACTGTTTCGGCCTTGATATCAAAGAAGCAGATGGCAACTCGATTTTTGTGATTACTAAATATAAAGATGTTGAATACACCACATTCAAAGCGGATTGCGAAATCCTGGTAAAAGCGACGAATAGCATCTTCGGATATTTTTTAGGTACAAATCTTTCGAAGCTTGCCCAAAGCTGATTTTGTCTTTTGCAGGCGCTATGCCTGACGGCATACGCGCTTTTTTTGTTCGGCTATCGGCCTTTGGCCGATACGCCTCACATTTCCCATAATTATGAGCATACCCAAAATATATCGCAAACACTACCGCTTCAGCGGACAAGTCCAAGGCGTGGGTTTCAGATACCGCGCGTATTACAATGCCCAGCGCCTGGGCATTGGCGGATGGGTGCGCAATTGTGCCGACGGCTCCGTTGAAATGGAAGCCGAAGGTACCGCAGAAGCCCTATGCGACCTGCTCGATGCACTTGAAAACGGCCATTTCATCCAAATCGACCGCTGCACCGCTCAAGATATGGCGCCCACAGGCGAGCATCAGTTCAGGATTCAATGAGACTCCCGATAGCGTATTAGATACCCCACACGACAAACGACTGCCCCCAAAACATGTGAAGCGTTAATGACTCCGCGACCGGCTGGATAACGCACTAGAGATTTACAAGCGCAAACTCATATACAGTTTCATACGTCAAAACATACAGCAATTTATCCTTCAGAAGCAGATATTCCGGTGCAGATACCATTGGAATCTTTTCAACAACTTCCCCTGTGTTCAAATCAAGCATATTGAGATAATCTGATTCTTTGGTGAACCCATAGCCACAAATGATCGTATTGCCGACGATTATGAAATTTCTGCTATTACAGACTTGATCTTCCGATATCCACTTCACGTTTCCTTGAAAATCGATCGCCATCACAAACCCAGTCTTGGGATTATCTTTGGTAAATGTGCTATGTGCAAACGCCACATATATCATATCATCTTTAATGACAGCATATTTAATAAAAGGATAAATATCATTCTTATTATATTCAAACGTATGATTATAAAAATCATAGACGTTCTGTTTTTTATTCGGGAGTGTCACAAACAGAGCCGTGAACATATACTTGTACTCAGCCTCTGGATCCCCCTCAATCAGAAACCCCGCATCCGTATATGGAATCTTTGGCACAGCAAACTGATGCCCCTCGATCCAGACTTGCGCATCCAGCCACTTATCCTGCTGACTCGTTTTCAATTTCGGTCTGACATGCTTGTCTGCCTTGACCAGCTGCTGGCCAGATACAGGTGTTTTCTCGACCAGGTACACGCCAAGCCCGTCTGTCGTTTCACTCGATCTATCCATTGGTTTTACCGAATTCTCCTGATTGCTGTCAGCCGTCTTTTCTTGATCCATCTGTTCCTTGTCAGTCTCAGGCTCAGGATTGTTTTGATCAGCCGTCACAGTCTGTTCTGGGGGGATCGCCTCATTCTTTCCTGCAACCTCTTCAGCATCTGCTTCGTTCACTATATCAGCTTCATTCACAACATCTGCCGATTGCGTATCCGAAGCACCGCTATCACTTCCAGCCTGGCGCTCTATTCCAACAGGTTCATCGACATTTGCCACAGCAGTCTTGGAATCTTCCGCTTTGTTGCACGAAAACAGAATCAAGGCACACAAGACAAGACAGAGAGACAGCCATTTTTTCATCCCAAACTCCCCTACAATGAGCTGATTTGCGCCATAAGCCAACCACGCCATCCCACAGATACCTACCACATCCGAACACTGGCTCCCACATATTTTTAGAGCTGGGTTCCTCGACAGTGGATACGACGTTTGATCATCCATGTTGCACGCTTTCGGAATGCAGATGTGCGAAATATCTTAGGATTACGCGCTCCCAACGCCATGGGCTGATACGTCCCACCCAATGATTTGTCCATATCTTAAACCTTATGGTATAGCAGAACAGACTTGAGATGCTCCCGATTCACAACAGCACAAGGAAAAAGCCATGAACCCCATCCATTCCCTCGATCTCCAAGAACTCCACACCAGCGAGCAGCGCTTATTTGCAACCCAGACATGCGCAATCCTCAGAGACACGCTCGGTCAAGAATCGCCAGTCACCAAAGACTTTGTCGAAGCCGCCGACAAATACCTTGTCGCGACCGCAGAAGCATCGCCAGTGACACTATCCCTTGCGGAGGCAGATGAAGCCACTGACAGGGCATGGTCTGCCCTCTATCACCAACTTCAGGCATCGCTTCGAGATCAGCGAAATGACGTCCGTAACGCAGCCGAAAGTCTTCAGGCCGTTTATGAGCAGTTCCCCAATCCGACCACCCTCAACTATGCTTCGGAATACAACCTCCTACGCGCGCTCCTCACTCAGCTCGAAGCATTGCCCGAAGAGACGCTTACACGCTCGCGTGCCGCAGACCAAATCTCACAGCTGCGCACGGCATACAATGCTTTTACCGCTCTCAATAAAGCTCATGCCGAGATAGCAAGCACACGCGTGTATGGCGTGCGCCATGAAACGCGCACTAGCCTGATCGATGCATGGAAAACGCTCCGCAAACGCCTTCCAGTCCTCGTAGACCTCAATAAAGATGAGGCTGCAGAAAAAGCGATCCAGCAAATCAACGCCCTCGTCGACAACCAGAAGAATGCGCTCAATGCGCGCAGCAAGAAGGATTGATTTTTCTGTGGGGAAAACCCTTTCTTTTTGCCAAAAGAAAGAGTTTCCCCCCACACCCCCTTCCTAAAGAAAGGCCATGTTTGGGCGGTGTTTATTCATTTAATTCCCTCACTTCACCAATACTGAGCCCAGTCGCATCGGCAATGGCCTCATCCGTGAATCCCTTCTGAGACATATTCGTGACCATGCGTTTCATGCCTTCCTTGACACCGGCCTCGTGACCTTCATCGAAAGCAGCCTGATTGGTCGCGAGGTTGTCGCGATAGATGCGCAGGTTTTCCTCATAGATGATGCGTTCTTCGGGAGAAAGCGCTGCCACATTGCTGACCTTTGCCAA
>JAFZFY010000246.1 GCA_017555665.1 Pseudomonadota bacterium
ACAAGCGAGGAGAACAGCCGGCGTGCGCGTGAACGCCTTGAAGCGCTGGATGATGAGACAGAAAAGGGATCCGATGATTCAGACCATAAATCTGAATGAGATCAGGGATTTGTGACGGGTAAAGACAGTGAAGATCAAACCATTTATCATACAGAGCCTGATTGCCATTGTGGTGATTGTCGTGGGCATCGTCGTGGCGAGAAGCTACCTATCGGATGAAGTGACCCCCAAGCGCCGCATGCGCGTGGATTCGGGGATATTGGTCGAGGTCATTCCGGTGGAACGTCAGGAGCATGTCGTGGAGATAACGGGCACCGGCCAGGTCGAGGTGAGTCGTCGCCAGTCGCTCAAAAGCGAGGCGAACGGGCGTGTGATCTGGGTGAGCCCGGAGTTTTATCCGGGCGCGCGTATTGCGAAAGGGACGGTCATTGCAAAGATCAATACGGATGATTACGAGATCAAGCTTTCGAATGCGAAGATCCAGCTTCGGCAGAAAGAAGTGGCTCTGATGCTGGAGGAGGCCAAGGGACGCGCCGCGAAAAATGAGCTCGAAGCGCTCAAGAAGACGATGAGCGACACGACGCTTTCGGAAAAGGAGGCCTCTCTGGTGCGTCGCGAGCCGCAGTTGCAGAATGCGATTGCAGATGTTGAGCTGTCGAAGAATAACCTGAGGCAGGCGCAGCTCGATTATAACCGCAGCATCATCAAGTGCCCGTATGACGCGATCGTGGAGACGGCGAATATCTCGCTGGGGGACTATGTTTCGGGCGCGACTGCGATCGGCAGTGTGATCGCGACGGACGAGTACTGGGTGCATCTGAGCCTGAACCCGTCGAATGTCGGGTGGCTCGGCATAGGGGGCGATCTCGACACGCTTGATGCCGAGGTGACCTATGATCTGGGCGGCAAGACCGTATCTCGCAAGGCGCATGTGAAGTCAGTGCAGCCGGCAGTGGAATCGCTCGGGCGCATGGTCCAGGTGCTTTTGGCGATCGAGGATCCGCTCGGCGCGCCGCAGGATTCGCCGCTTTTGGTCGGCGCGTTCGTCCGTGCGAAGATCTTTGCCCGCGAGCCGTTGAACGCGATCCGCCTGTCGCGTGCGCATGTCCGTGAGGGCAATCAGGCGTATGTGTGCACGCCGGAGAACAAGCTGTCGATCCGCAATCTGACGACGCCGTATCGCAACGACGACTATGTGTTTGTGACGGAGGGGCTTGAGGCAGGCGAGCGTGTGGTGACGACGCTGATCAGCTCGCCTGTGGAGGGACGCAAGCTGCGCGTGAAGGGCGAGACGGATGTCGTCGGCGAAGTGAGCGATGATGTCGGCAGAGGCGGGTTTGGCAGAGGCGGCGGTGGGTTTGGCGGCCCAAGATAGGGCGTGCCATTCGGTCGTGGAAACTGAGTTTGTTCGAATTTGATCTAACCTGGTGGAGTGAGTTTTGGAAACGCCAGAGAAGAACGTGAAAATGTCCCAGCCAGAGCCTGAGCTTAAGAAAGCGCCGCCTCCTGTAGATAAGTCCATATTTCGCGGTCCGCTTGCGTGGATGGCTCAGAACCATGTGGCAGCCAACCTGTTGTTTTTTACGTTTCTCGTTGCCGGCCTGATCATGGCGCCGTATCTGCGCCGTGAGTTGATGCCAAATGTAGAGACGGAGCGCATTCAGGTGAGCGCGAGCTATCCGGGATCGACCCCTGAAGAGGTCGAGGAGGGGATCGTCATCGCGATCGAGGAAGCCGTCCGAGGCATAGACGGTGTCAAGAATGTGACGGGTAACGCGAATGAGGGGTCTGGCTCGGTCATTGTCGAGCTCATCGATGGCGCGGATGTGATGCGCACGCGAAATGAGATCGAGCGTCAGGTCGATCAGATCACGACATTCCCGAATGATATGGAGAAGCCTGTCGTTCGAGAAATGACGCGCAAATCGTCAGTGCTCTTCGTGTTGGTATATGGCAACACGAACAAGGCGGCACTTCGGGAGGTGGCAGAAGAGGTCCGCGATGACCTGATCGCGCAGTCTGGCGTGAGCATTGTCGAGCTTCAGAACGTCGAGTCGCCTGAAATTGCGGTGGAAATTTCGCAGGAAGCGGTTCAGGCGTTTGGCCTCAAGCTGTCGGATGTGGCGAGTGCGATCAGTTCGAGTTCGATCGACCTCTCGGCGGGTAACTTGAAGGCCGAGAGCGGCGCGGTGATGCTCCGCACCGAGCTTCGCAAGCGTTACGCCAGTGAGTTTGAAAAGGTCGTGTTAAAGACGAGCTCAGATGGGCGGACCGTGTATTTGAGCGATGTTGCGACGATTACGGACGGCTATGAGCAGTCGGATTATTCGGCATCGTATAACGGGATGCCAGCCGTGCAGCTGACCGTGTATAGCGTGGGGGATGAGACCCCTGTCGGCGTTTCGGATGCTGTCCGCAAGTATCTGTCGGAACACGAGGGGACGTATCCGGAGGGGATCAACGTCGGCATACGTTCGGACCGCGCGGATTCGTATCGCGTCAGGATCGATCTGTTGATGAGCAACGCTTATACCGGTCTTGTTCTGGTGCTTTTGTTTATCGGTCTTTTCCTCGATATCCGTATCGCATTTTGGGCAGCGATGGGGATGTTGACGGCCTTTGTCGGCGCGATTGCCGTGATGGTCATGTTTGATGTGTCGTTCAACATGATCTCTCTGTTCGGGTTTATCCTCGCGCTGGGTATCGTCGTCGATGACTCGATCGTCGTGGGCGATGAGGTGTATTACAACCGGTCGCTTGGCTATAAGGGCGTGACGGCATCGCTCGTGTCTATCAACAGCGTATCTACGCCGGTCATATTCTCGGTTCTGACTTCGATCATCGCGTTTATTCCGCTTCTGTTTTTGCCGGGTATGCTGGGCAAGACGTATCGGGATCTGCCGGTCATCGTGATCATCATTTTGTGCATATCGATCGTTGAGTCGATGCTGATTCTGCCGTCTCATCTCTCGAAGATGCGCACGAAACCGCAGGCATTTTTACTCCTGTTCGACAAGCTGCAAAAGAAGATCGCGAACGGTTTTGAGTATCTGATCGAGCGCTATATCAAGAAGTTTATACGCGGCTGTGTGAACACGCGATATGTGGTGGTGGCGATCATGATCGCCTTGATGGTCGGCACGATCGGGTATGTTTCGAGTGGTCGTCTTCGCTACACGATGATGCCGGAGGTGGAAGGCGACACCGTGACAGCTTCGATCAGGATGGCCGATGGCAGTCCTGTGAGCCGGATCCGTGAGGTCGAAAAATACTTTTTGGAGCGCACGAACGAGGCGATCGCGGAGTTTGGCGCGGACTCGGTCGTGGGCGTGTATTCGCAGATATCTGGCGGCAGTTCTGGGCAGGTGCAGGTGTATCTGGTGCCGGCGACGGAGCGCAGCTATGTTTCGAGCGAATTTGCGGCGGTATGGCGCAAGAAGGTCGGCGAGATCGCCGGTGTGGAGGGGCTGAACTTCAGGTTCAATCAGGGGCCTGGCGGCGGCGGTGCCGGCGCGCAGTTCAATCTGTCGCATCGCGATTCGGAAGTGCTCAATGCTGCTGCTGTGGAGTTTGCGGCACGTCTGAAGACGTATGAGGGCGTGAAGGACGTGGATGTGAACACGGCGAAGGGGAAGGCTCAGCTTTCGTACAAGCTCAAGCCGGAAGCGCGTTCGCTTGGCATCACGGAGAACGATTTTGCTCGCCAGTTGCGAGCGGCAGTCTATGGGCAGGAGGCGCTGCGTCAGCAGCGCGGGCGCAACGAAGTCAAAGTTTTTGTGCGCTATCCGGAACAAGTGCGCACGTCTGAGGCCCTTGTGGAGGATTTCTTGATTCGCACGCCATCGGGCGGGGTGATCCCGCTCTCGGAAGCTGCCACGATGGAACGCGGCCATGCGGCGAAAGGCATCCAGCGTCTGAACAGCAAGAAAATTCTTTCGGTCAGTGCCGAACTGGATGGCGAGGTGACGACCATCGAGTCGGTCCAGAAAAAGCTTAATGAAAAAGATATGGCCGAGCTTCAGTCGAGTTTCCCCGGATTGTCGTTTACCATGGGCGGCATGCAGGCAGACAGTGGCGAGATGATGTCGAAGATGGCGTTATTCTTCGCGTTTTCGATATTTGCGATGTATGCGATGCTTGCGATTTCGTCTCGCTCGTATTCGCAGCCCGTCATGATCCTCGTCGCGATTCCGTTCGGCTTTGTCGGGGCGATTATCGGCCATATATTGCTGGGATATAACCTGAGCCTGATCAGTATCTTAGGCATGATCGCGTTATCGGGGGTGGTCGTGAACGCCTCGATTGTATTGACGAGCGTCATCAATGATCTGCTCAAGGACGGGATGACGCTCGACGATGCCGTGATCGAGGGCTCTGCGCGCCGTTTCCGCCCGATTTTCCTATCGACAATGACGACGTTTTTGGGCGTGTTCCCGATGATTCTCGAGACATCGAAAGAAGCACGCTTCCTGATTCCGATGGCGATCAGCCTCGGTGTGGGCGTGCTGTTCTCTGCCGTGATCACGGTCATCATCGTGCCGTGTAATTACATGATCCTGGATGATGTCAAGGGCGTGATGCGCAAGCTGTTCGGGAGTGCAGACGACGAAGAGGATGAGGACGAGCAAATTCCGCCACCTGCGATCAAGCCTTCGATGCCTTATTTACCGGCAGACAAGTCGGGCGGTTAAGATATCATTTTGTGCTGGGGAAACTCTTTCTTTGGGCACCAAAGAAAGGGTTTCCCCCCCCTTCCGAAAGAAAGGCGTGATTTGGCGGCTGTTTGTTGATCTTGTGGCTGTTTGTAGATCTTGTGGTTGAACACAGCCAAAACCTTGAGGCGGAGTCACTTATTTATTTTGCTTGTCTGCGCTTGAGGTGAGTGTGAGGCTGCGTGGGGGAAGCGCGCGGCGGCTTGGGCGCTCGAGGTCGTGTGTTCGGGGGCTGACAAGCCTTTCGGCCTTGATGATGCTGTGTCTGAGCCGTTCGCAGTTGTCCGTTTCGAGGAGGCATGCGCGCCACGGGGCCGGAATGGCGTTGAGGCCTTGTGATGCGCCGAGGAGTGCGCCGACAGCGGCGGCGTTGATATCTGTGGCACCGCCTGAAAGGATGGTGCTGCGGAGTGCTGAGACGAACGGAGTGTTGTGCCAGAAATGGTATAGCGATATGCCAAGCGTGATCTGGGCATGGCTATAATCGCGGCTGTCGCAGACGGGCTTGTCGTAGTAGCTGCATAGCAAAGTCTTGTAGACACGGGGGCATTCCACCTGTTTGAAGAGCTGATCCCAGATCTCGACGCGGGAGCGCCCGTTGAGGATGCCGTGCAGACATTGCGCGTAGAGTTTTGCGTATGCAAGCGTGTCTTCATCCGCATGCGAGAGGCGCGTGTCGGCTTCGATGAGCCTGTTGAGGATGCAGAGCGGCTGAGTGGCGCAGGCGAGTACCAGGGGGAGCTGCCGGATGAGGAGTTGTCCGCTGCACAGTGCGCCGTAATCGGCATTTTGAGCATTTTGAATGAGTTCTGCACGCGACAGGTATTTCTTGTGATCAAAACAGAGCGCGGTGACATAGTCGGTTTCGGATTGCCCTTTGTGTACCCAGTTTTGATAGGATCTGGCGAGTTTTTCGAGGTCAGTGCCGTGTTTGCTGATGCTATGAATGGCCGTGAACATCATCTGGGCGCATCCGCCCGAATCGGAGATATGCCAGCAAATCTGGGATGCTTGCTGGAAGAGGTCTTTTGATTTCATGAAAACATAGGGCGTGCCGAGGCAGTCGCCTGCTGTTGCGCCAAAGATCAGTCCAGAGATTTGTTCGCTTCGTGTCATGATGCCTCCATTGTCTGTGACCCCGCGTGAACAGGGGGTGCGTTTCAGAGCTAATGGTGCCATCAAAAAAAAATTGTATCATCGGCACGTCATTTTTTTTGAATTTTTTTGTCCAACGCCCATGGGGATGGCTTTTCCAGATCGCACACGCTACATTCGCGATACAATTTCTGTTCAGAGGGCGGTTGAACTGTCACAAAAGACAGATGAAAATGACATTTGAATGATGTAAAATGTGGGGTGGTTGTGTAAATTGGAGAGTGTTATGCGCGATAAGAGTGTTGTGGTCAGTTTGCTTGTTTTGTCTGCGATTTTGCCGGCCGGGTGTGCACTGGATGAGATCTTGGCTCTCGATGTAAAGAAGAACAAATGCAAAGATGTGCAGTATCTGGAGGTCTACGATTACGACGAAGGCGGACATGTGAAGGCTATTCGAAAGTGCCGCGCGGGTGAGGATTGCGCGAAAGACAACAATTATCGCGGTGCGCTTGCGTATGGGATATGCCCTAATGATTTGCCGGAATGTCGTGAGGGGGAAGAGGGCAATTATTGTGCGGCATGTAGCGTTGGCCTGATCGTATGCGGCAAGACGAAATCAAGCGTGATATGCGTGGATCCTCTGACACACAAGGATTATTGCGGCGCTCGCGGGCTTTGTAACAGCGATGACGCGGAAAGTTCGGATTATAGAGGGGAAGCGTGTGGCGATGGGTTTATCTGCCAGCAGGGCAAGTGCACACCGGATCACGCATGTGATGAGAACAGGCACTATCCGCTGTGCAGTGGTAATGACGTGATCGATTGCAAAGACGGCGTGGAAGTTACCAGGGCGAAATGCGAGAACCAGGATCTGGTGTGCGATGCCGGGGAGTGCAAGGCAAAGATGTGCGAGGATCTGGGCATTGAGGATCAGACGTGTTCGGAAGACGGCAGCACCTATCGGACGTGTGATGCGGAGGGACGTGTTGAATATACGCCGTGTAATCTGACTTGCCGTGATGGTGAGGGATGCGTGCCGTGGTGTGACAATGATGCATGTTACGAAGATGAGGCGCAGCGATCGTTATTGCGTGTGTGTGAGGGCGGCAAATTTGTGGATCGTTCGTGTCCAGAGCATATGTATTGCAATTCTGGGCGTTGTGCCTGCGAGATCGGGGATAAGATTTGCGGTGCGAAGGGGGAAAGCGACATCGGGGCAGGGCAGCTCGGCGATTCGGGCGTGAAAGAATGCGTGTTGCAGGAGGACGGCAGCACCGTTTGGGAAATGGTCGAGATCTGCGCGAATGAGAAGCCGGTGTGTGATCCGGAATACTTCTTCTGTCACGATGGCATTCAGGGGATCGGCTCGCCGTGTCAGCTCCTTTACAAAGACGAACAGGGCATTGAGCATGTATGCGATGGCAGCAACGAGGCCGAGCCGTACTGCTCTGATATCGTGTCTGGCGCGGAGATGGCGTCTTATGTCAACAAGAACATTGACAAGATTCTTGGGCATATACAGATCATGTCCTATTGGAAAATGGCATTGCTGACATTGGAATCGATCAAAGAATATTTTGTTTACAGGTACAATATATTTCCGCGTGATCCGAGCCGTATCCGGGGATGCCGTAATGTGGAAGTGCCTCCCGGCATGGCGCTTGGGTGCATGACATCGCAAGCGCAGCTGGTGATGCCCGAACTCGATAATTTCTGGCCGTTTTTGGCGATGGCATTTTCGGAATCGAAAGGTTCGCTGAGATGGATGAACCGTTTCTTGGTGCATACGCTTGGGGCGACAGAGGATAGAAACGGGATTCAGTTTACGGCACCAGATGGGTATTGTTTTGTGGGGGCGTATGATCTGACGCTTACGGGGTATTATTTTAACCTGTTTTTCTCGAACGAAACGGATGAAGGGACGCATATGATCGGCGGTTTTCACACGAATACCGAGAAGAAGATCAGTGGTCTTGTGGATATCGCGAATACGCCATCTCATCATACGGAAGCGTCGGAGACGATTCGCAAGGGCGGCTGTCCTGAGGGGAGCATCGGCTTTAGTTTATCCGAGCCTTTGATGTACCAGACCGAGACGCGTCAGGTCTTTGGCAGCGGTCCGAAAATCAATTCGGTTGATTTTATGGCACGCATTGGGACTGATCTCTGTCTGAAGGCGTGTGAAACCGATGCGGATTGTCGTTCGGGGTATCAATGCCTGATGATTCCGACGGTATCGGCGTGTGCGTATGAATCGTTTGAAGATGTCGTCAAGCGCGGTGATTTCAAGAAGGCGTGCCTTGCGCTTGAGACATACAAGCTGATCGAGGAACTTAGAAATATCGCCTACTGGGGGATGGATAAGAACGGCGATACGATCGATGTCACGGGCTTTCAAAACGGACAATTGGTTAAAGCGACCGAAGTGGCACGCCCGACAGCCGACAGCGATTACTGTCGCGATGGGTTGTGCTGCGGATCGCTTGAACGCGATTGGGCGACCGAGAATGCGTCCTGTGATCGCGTGTTTGAGCATAACGATGACGATGCCTGTGTTCCGATGCTGAAGGCATCGGATGAGTGAACGCATCGCGTTTGGGCGCTGTTCTGCAGAGCCGCGATGCGCTCGCCTGCAAACAGGCGTGGTTACGGCGTTTTGTGCAAGGCTGAATGGTAATGCTATGGGCGTGGAATCGTCTAACGATGGAGCGGGAGGCTGAATTGTAGCGAAAAAATAGTGTGCAAGGGGTGAAAAATTCGTGTCAATGATGTAAATAGCGTAATTTTGGGGGAATCGTTTTGGGTATTTTTACGCTGGAGATAAATATGCGTCATAAGATGATCGTTGCCACGATACTTGTCAGTTTAGCCATTGCCGCGTCAGGGTGTTCGCTGGATGAGGTGTTCAGCCTGGATGTGACAAAGAATAAATGCAAGGACGTGAAATCGCTTGAGATCTATACTTACAATGACGACGGGAGTGTCAAATCTCGCTCGCTTTGCAGAGAAGGCGATGAGTGCACGAAGAACAATGATTATCGCGGTGCATTGAAATTCGGGATCTGCCCGAATGATATTTCGGTGTGCATGGAGGGGGAGGAGAAGTTCTGTGCGGTGTGTTCGCAGGGGAGCATCGTATGTGGCAAAGAGAAGACGCAGGTAATGTGCGTGAATCCGCTGATCAATGACAATTATTGCGGTGCGAAGGGGCTTTGCAACAGTACGGATCCTTCGAGTGCGGATTACAAAGGTGTGAAGTGCGATACAGAAAACGGTTTTCACTGCGCGGGTGGTCAGTGTTTTTCGGATTCGGCGTGCGATCCTGATGTGCAGTACCCGATATGTGATGGATCGAAAGTCATTGATTGCGTCAATAACAAGAAGCGCTCGACCAAGTGTGGCGCGCTTGAAGTCTGTGAGGCCGGCGCGTGCGCGGCGCAGCCCTGTGATGAGCATTACAATGACTCGTGTAGTGATGATGGCGATCGCATATTCTGTGACAGCGGTCGTGTAAAGAAAGCCAATTGTGAGAATGGCGAATGCGTGGCTGGTGAATGCAAGCGGCTGCGCTGTGATGCCGATCCGAACTATAAAGTAGGGGCGTGTTCAGAAGATGGTGGCATTTATTATGCGTGTAGCCCCGATGGTCGTCAGGAACCGGTGACGTGTACGGGCAATACAAAATGTATAGAGGGTAAAGGGTGCAGCGTCGAATGCGATAAGAACGTGTGTTACGAAAATCCGACCGAAGAACAGAAAAATATTTTGCGCAGATGCGTGGATGGCGTTTTTAAAGATGAGAAGTGCAGTGATAATAATACGATGTATTGTTATCAGCCGTGGAATGAGAAGGTGAATGCGTATGACGGTGCATCCTGTATCTGTACGAAAGGCGCTCAGCGTTGTAGTGAAAAGGGCGTTGAAACCTGCATTGAAGAGTCAGGCCTTACGAAATGGGTCGTGACGGAAAAATGTACAAGTGATAAGCCGATTTGCGATGACGAAGAGTTTTATTGTCATGATGAGGCTCAAGCCATCGGTTCGCCATGCCAGATCGTTGTGACCGATAATAGCGGAAAGAGGCATTATTGTAATAATGAATTTTTTAAAAATGATGGAACGAATAAGGATGTTGAGCTTGATAAATATTGCAAGGATATGATGAGCGGCACGCAGTTTTCAAAACTTTTAAATACCCAAAATATTATAGATTTGCTCACCATAGGCTATGGCTATCCCGCATTTATTGCAGCAACGGCTTATGGTGCTTTGGAGTCTGAGCTAAAGAGATCTGAAGATTTCTTTGTATATGATAGAAATATATTTCCGAAAGATAAAACAGTTATCAAAGGATGTAAAAATGTTGAAGTGCCAGAAGGCATGGCACTCGGTTGTCTGACAAGTGATGCCTCTTTGAAGTTTAATCAAATTGGTAACTATATGGAGGCTTTTAAACAAGCGAAGATCTTTTCAGAAAGTCTTCATCAGTGGCTTGAGCGTTTTATGACTGAAATGTTTGATACCGAAAATGGGGGGGTGAAATTTACAGCGCCCAACGGCTATTGCATGGTCGGTGCCTATGATCTGACGATTCGCGGCTATGTGTTTGATGAACTATTTTCCGCACCGTCAGAGGAGGGCGGCTATCATTCGCTTGGATTACACAGCAATCCTGACGAAAAACTTGTGGGGTATGTGGATCTGGTCAATACAACGGCTCGGCATAAAGAGGCTCTGAATGCGCAGTGCCCGGAAGGGTCGTTTGGATTTCATTATACGGAACCCCTTATGCGCGATGGCAAAATAGGGCAAGAGGATTTTCTTGGCAGGCTCGGCTATGACCTGTGCTTGAAGACATGCGAGACAAAAGAAGATTGTCGCGATGGCTATAATTGCATCAAATTGCCGACCAGAGCGCCCGATATGTGTGAAGTCGTTTCAGATGTGATCGAGGCAGGCGAGTTCCAGAAGGCATGTATGAATTCTGAAACATATAAGGTCATGCATGATATGCGGTACAAAGTGTTTGGCGGAGAGGAACGCCCATCCAGAGCAGACTGTGAGGAGGAGGACGAATGCAGGGCCGATATCGAGCGCGACTGGGCGAATGATAACAACCATTATGAGCCGAAGGAGCCTGTCTCGGATGAATGATGCGGCTTTGTGAACGCATCTGGCGAGGTTGTTCCTGACCTTTCCCGTTCACGTATGGCTCTGTTCTGCAAGGGGGGATAAGGATGGTACGCTCGCAGAACAGAGCCAAACAAAACGTTAATGTTGAAACGCTCATGTTCTAGAGGGCGGCTGAACAGTAACGCAAAAAAATCGCTTGAATGAGTTTTTTGATTGACAGGGATTGCAAATGCCTTTATAAGCGCTCCCGTCCTGAGTGAGAAATTGCTTGGGAACGTTGGAGAACGGGGCGTTAACTCAGCGGTAGAGTGCCATCTTCACACGGTGGAAGTCACTGGTTCAAATCCAGTACGCCCCATGACAAAAGCCTTTGCGAGTGCAAAGGCTTTTTTTTTGACCAAGTCATAGGGAAAATACGATGCCGCATCCACTATCCACCGAGGATCTCTTTAAGATTGAACGCCTGAAACAGGTCGTGATGACGCCTGATGGCAAAACGGCCTGGCTGGTTGCTGGCCGTATCGATCTGGAACAGAACAGTTCGAGCAACGTCAATTATCGCATCGATCTGGACAGCCGCAAGATCAGCCGTGTGTTGCTTGCCAAAGACGGCGCATCTGCGCTGGCTGTCACGCGCGACCGGCTGTTCTTTGTGGCGGAGGGGCAGCTTTTCGAAGCCGCTTTGGACGGTTCTGATATCCGGCAGGTGACGAAGGGCGTGGGGGGCGTGTCCGCGCCGGTCGTTTCGCCGGATGGCTCAAAAGTTCTGTTCACGCGCAGCGTGTATATGCGTGCAGAGGCGCAGGCCGAGTTTGAAAAGACGGGCAAAGCGCCCGATATGGCCGTCGTCTATGGCTGTTCACACCCCAAGGCGCGCGCGCGTATCGCCGACAGGCTGTTTTACCGCCATTGGGATGCTTGGACCGAAAATATGCGCAATCACCTGTTTATCGTCGATGTGGCTTCGGGCAGGATGACGGATCTCACGCCGGAGGATGTGGATACGCCGCCGATCGCGCTGGAAACAGCGGTGAATTATGCGTTTTCGCCGGATGGCAGCCGTATCGCGTTTGTTCAGAATCCGGATGCGGACAGCGCGCGTTCGACGAACAACTCGATCTGGATGATGGAGCTTTCCGGGCTTGAAGCAGGCCGTGTCGTGCGCATTTCGGATACCGATGGCTGCGATGCGATGCCGCAGTTTTTGTCGGATCACGAGATCGCGTATTGCTCGATGCTTACGCCGGGGTACGAGGCGGATGCCGTGCGCTTCAAGGTGTATGACCTTCGCACAGGGCAGACGCGCCTGTATCTCGAGCATTTTGAACGATCTGTAGATCAATTTATGGCCGTCGAGGGCGGCAGGATTCTGTTCTTGGCGCAGGATTTTGCCCACAGCAGTCTGTATGAGCTTTGTCTTGACTGTGGCCGGGTGCGGCAACTGACAGGCGGCAGGACGTATCTGCATTTTGCAGCCACGGCAGACATGGGGCGCGTTCTGGCGACCGTGGAATCGCTCGACAAGCCTGCGGAACTCGTGGAATTGAGCGGACTTGAATCGTTTGAGCCGCGCCTTGTGCTCGGCTCGGAGCGGCGCAGTTCCGAGACGGTCACGGTGCTGACGCATTTCGGCGATGTGTTGCGCGATGTCGAGATGGATGCCGGCGAGCGCGTGATTTTTGATTACAAGGATATCCAGCTGGAAGGGTATATCGTCCGTCCGCCGGGATATGATGCATCTAAAAAATATCCGCTGATCCTTTTGATCCACGGCGGTCCGCAGGGGGCATTTCTCGATTCGTTCCACTATCGCTGGAATGTGGAGATGTTTGCAGCGCAGGGGGCGATGGTCGCATTCTGCAACCCGCATGGTTCGACGGGCTATGGTCACGCGCTGACGCGCGCGATATCTCGCCATTGGAGCGATGACTGCCCGGCGGCGGTGCTGACGTTCGTCGATGCGCTTTTGGCGCGTTTTCCGCAGATCGATGCGGATCGCCTGACGGCTGCTGGCGCGTCATTTGGCGGTTTTATGATCAACTGGATCATGGGGCATACGGATCGCTTTAAGGCGTTCGTGAGCCATGACGGCATCTTTAACACGGAAATGTCGGGCTATATCACGGACGAGCTCTGGTTCAACGAGTACGAGTTTGGCGGCAAGCCTTTCGATGTCGCGGCGTCGTGCCAGAAGCATTCGCCGCATCGTTTTGTGAAGAACTTTAAGACGCCGACGCTCGTGATCCAGGGCGAGCAGGACTTCAGATGCTTTATTTCAGAGGGCGTGGCGCTGTTTACAGCACTCCAGTATATGGGGGTTCCCAGCCGTCTGATCTACTTCCCCGATGAGGGGCATTGGGTGCTCAATCCAGCCAACAGTGCGCTTTGGTATGATGAAGTGGTGGGGTGGCTGATGAAGTGGGCGAATGCTTCGGATTGATTTTGGGAAGGGGGCGCGAGCCCCCTTCGTCGCTATTGGCGCGGCGTATGGAGCGCAGCGAGAAGCCGCGCTCGCAGGGCGTATGTCGCGCAGCGGCATAGCCCGCGCCCAGAATGCGCGCCAATACGCGCCTACCCCCCGTGCGGGGCTGGCCGCCCCACAACGCCCCGCTGGCATCCCCGGTGCTAACGCATGAGCAAAAACAGGAAGATATTTGCGATGAGGATAAGTGAGCCAGCCAGAGCGGCGATGAAGTATTTGAGGGGGCTCGTTTTCTTTTGGGCGGCAGGCAGGGTGTCCGGCGCATTTGCCTTGTATTCCTGATAGAGCATGGTGACTTCGACGCGCATGAGGTCGTCGATCATGTCTTTTGCGGATCTGTATCGCGCGTTGCGGTCTTTTTGCAGTGCGCGTTCGACGATGTGGCCGATCTCGCTGGTGCGCACCCATTCGGGGATGGGAATCGGGCCTTTTTGCGTGGCGATTCGGATGATGTCTTTGGGCTGTTTGGGCATCGGGCATTTTCCGGTGACCATTTCGACGAGCATCAGGCCGACGGTGAAGAGGTCTGCGGCGGGGGTCGCTTCGTCGCCATAGTAGAGTTCTGGCGCGATGTATTGCGGCGTGCCCATGATTTTGCCGGCTTGGGTGAGCTTTTCGCGGGATTTTGTTTTGGCCTTTGCGATGCCGAAGTCGAGCACTTTGATGAAGTCTTTTTCGCCGATGACGTTGCGCAGGATGATGTTTGATGGCTTGAGATCGCGATGGATGATGCCGCGCTGGTGCGCCTCGTTGATGCTCTTGAGAATCTGGATCGCGATGTGGATGGCTCTCGGAATGCTGATGCGCTTTTCTTCGATGAGGAGGTCGCGGAGCGATTTTCCTTCGATGTATTCCATGACGATGTAGAGGTGATCGTCGTCGACACCGGCATCGTAGAGCTGGATCGTGTTGGGATGGACGAGCTCCTTGATGATATTGGCTTCGAGGAAAAAGCGCTGCGTGATGGATTTTTCCTGATGGGCGCGGAGGCGTTTGAGGGCAACGACGCGGTCAAGCCCGATCTGTCGGGCGCGATAGACGACGCCGTGACCGCCGCGCGATATTTCGGAGAGGACTTCGTATCGCGAATCGACGATGCTCCCGACGTTGATTTCTCGCGACGGGGTCTTGGCCTGTCTCGGATCCATGACCGTGTCGGATAGGTTCATGTCCTGAATGACATTGATCGAATTCTGCGGCTCGAAATTGTTTGCAGCATGGTCGAGTGTTTTCAGGGTTTCGGCATCGGGACAGTTCGGATACTCGCTGGTCGTTATTTCTTCGGCATGGCGTTTCGTGTCCTTGTCTTGTGTCGTGGGCGGGAGGAGGCTTGTGGGACGCTGTTGCTGCGGGAGATCCATAGAAACGGTGATCTCGACCAGGCTGTTGACGGGGGAGACGGCAGTGTCCCCGATGCCGCGCCTGAGTGCGGACACGAGGCCGGAATTGACTGGCGCATGTTTGAAGCAAAGGCTTGCGGCATCGCCTGAAAGTGTATCGGCAAAAGCGTCCGGCCCAGAGGAAAGCGCGCGGTGATTGAGATGAACAGCCTGTGGTTCGGCAGGTACTGTCGTGGACATGGCAGAGACTCCTCCATGAGTCTGGATAAGGCAGTATCACGCAGGCGGGATTTGAGCGGAGAGGTGCGATTTATGCGGTTTTGCCGTGATTCCATGTCGGGCATGACGGCACCGTGCATCCGCGAAACCAGTGGGGCTGCATGAGTCAAATGTTAAAAAAACGATGTTCAGCGCACGTGGATATGGCTTTTCTGGCCCTCACTCGCCGCTCAAGCGGCACGCTCTCCAGGTTGGAGAGGGGGCGCTTGCGCTCATCCCTGTTTGGTGTGCCCAAAGAACTGTATCCACTGTGGTGAACAGAGCTGAAAAATGATGAATTATTAGAATGCGTTACAGAGGTATCTAATTAAAGATATATGGCAATTGGGTAAAAAAGGGCTCTTTTTTTTTAAAAATGAATTTTTTTGTTAGCATGATGTATTCAAGTGTTGGGGGCAGTGCAGGAAAAAAGGGATGAAAAAGAACAGAAGTGCAATCATTTGGTTGGCGGGATCGATGTTATGGGGGGCAAGTCCAGCCTTGTCGCAGCCGAATCCGCTGCTTTCATCGCAGGATACGGGCTCGGCTGTATCGGCGGCCCCGGAAGGCGTGCATGAAGCTATGCCGGATGTGTCGGAGACACCTGCGCCCGTCGTGAGCGAGGCGGTGCCGAAGGGGGCTGCGGCTGATGCGCCGTATCGGGTATTTGTGCGCAATTTGAGCATTTTGAACGGTTTGTGGCAGGAAAATGCTTCGTATGTGGGGGATGCGGAGAGCCGCAGCGCGCTTGCGGGGGCGCTTGGGCTTGAGTATTTGGACGGCACCGCAGATACTGTGCGCGTTTCTGGGGATCTGTCTGGCATTGCGTCGGTGCTTTCGTCCGAAGACCGGGATATTGTGGAGATTCAGAAGGTGTTGCGCCGCAATGTCGGGGAAGGGGCGCGTTACTCGGGCGGTGATGGGCAGTACTGGGAATTTGCGGATGCGTTGTTCGATATGGAGATCGATCAGCGCGCGCGTTTGGCGCTGTATTCGGGGTTGCTGCCGGATCTGATACAGATCGCGCGTGTGTCTGGAGATGATGTGCGCGCGCGAAAGTTCAGGATGCAGCGGGATACATTTGCGTATCATCTGGGCAAGCTTTCGCTTGGCGTATCGTGTGCCTGGGCGGGTTCGGATGTGTCGTTTGTGTTTGTGCCGGAAGATATCGGGAAGTCTGGAACCTTTGAAGCATCGGTGGTTTTGTCGTCAGATCAGGCTTCGGAGGAAGCCGTGTCATGCGGCGTGACGGTCAGGGAGACGGCGAGTTTTGCGGACGCGTCTCTGGTGGAGGATGCGCTTGAAGCCAGCCTGCAGTCGTTGCGAGCGAAGGATTCGGATGCCGTGTCTGAGGATCTTTTGCGTCTGACGCGCAGTTTTGAAGGGCTTTTGGGGCGATATGGCATGCCGAGTGTGTTGAACAGGTATTGGGAGGGCGCGCCGCTTGCACGCTGGCAGTCGGAGCTCGACGTGATCCGCCTGATGCTTGTGGAGCAGACACGTTTTGCGACGGCGGACCGGGTGGAGCGCGTGGCGCAGAGGATCTGGCCGGGGGCTTCGTTTTATGCGCGCCTGTATCGTTTCGGGGAGACGCGGAAATCGCTGGACGGCGCGTTTGGCGTGGAGGCGGCCCGTCTGTGGGAGGCGAACGGCGCGTCGTATCGCTGGGTGGCGGATCACATGGATCCGAAGAAGATCAAGAAGCTAGACAAGGCGTTCGCGGCCTGGACAAAGACGAAGTCGGCAAAGAAAGACGCGATGCTTCCGAGGCGGCTTTTGGGGGCCTGGGCCATGTGGAGCCTGGGGGATTATGCGCGCGCCGCATCTTATGCCGGTAATGTCGCCGAAGGGAAAAGCCGCTTGGTGCATCCGCAGCTTCATTCGTTTGATGTGATGCTGAAAGCGGTGCGCGGCGAGGAGATATCGGAGGAGGCGCTGGGCACGTATATTCGTGTGATATCGCTGAAGGTGCCTTCCCTGGCATACGAGACGCTGAGCGCATCGGGACGGTGGTTCAAGCCGTCGATGCGGATGCGCATCGCGAGTCTGATGCGCGAGCAGGATCCGGCGCAGTCTCCGTCGGCGGCGGCTGAGTTTTACAGCGTTTATGCGTCAGAGCTTCGGAAATCGTGGGACAGGGCGCACAGCCTTCGCGTGGATGCCTGGCTTGAAATGGTGCAACGTCCGACGGAGTCGGCGTTGCGGGCGAACCGCCGCCGGCTCGTCTATCTTGCGGATCTTGTGGATGCCGGGGATGTCGCCGGCGTGTCGTTGCTTGCCCGGCGCGCGCTTCGCGAGCGCGAGAGCATGCTGCCGCAGTGGGCGGCGTTTTGGGCGCATGTGCAGGCGCAGGCCGCCTCAGGCGAACTCGGAAGCTTTAGATCATGCGTGAATGACGCGCGGAAGCTGATGCTGCTTGAGGTGTCGGGCGTGAATGCCTGTTTTGAGGATGCGGCTTCGCGCCGTATGAAATAGGCGCGTGCGTGAATTGCGCGCCGTATGAAATAGGCGCGCGGGCGAGGCGTATCGGTCGTCCTGGGGTGCACGGACTGCCTTGAGAATACAAGGTTTGGGGGCGTATGCGTGCGTCGTGATACGTTGGAAGACCGATAGCCGGCCCTCCACCGTGATCAGAGGTCTCGCGGCGCGATATCGGGATCGCAGATGTACCATTTGGCACCGATGCGGACCATGGAGATGAGCCGGTAGCTCGATTCGTCGCTGTGCAGAAGGAGGACGGCATTTTGCGCCTCGGAGCCGGATATGGTTCGCGTGGGGATCTGGGGCACGGATTTGAAGCGCTGTAAAAGCGCCTTTATCCATTTGGGCTCAGGCATCCAGAGCGCGGGCATGTCGAGCTCTTTCGATGCGCTTTTGGAATGCGCGAGGATTGTGGAGCCTCTGCCGTAGCATCTGCCGGCGCGCGCGTTGAGATACGCGTGGAGGGCGGCCTGGGGGGTCTGCTGTACGGCGGGGAGGACGTCGGGGAGTACGAAAGCGAGCGCGATGCATCCCAGGATCAGGAATACAAGGCCGAGGGGGACCAGGATCTGGAAGAGGATGGCGGCGAGTATGATGAGGAAAGCGGCCGGGGAGAGGGGGATCAGGTAGTGAATGATGAACTGCGGCGGGTATGGGATCATGTCATCGGGCTTCGCGAGCGGCTTGTCGACCATGTATTTGTTGTCGAAGAGATAGGGGCGGAAAGCGCCGACAAGCGTCATATCGATGGGATCCGATTCGGATGAGGACGTGGCACGGGCCTGTTTTTTCTCAAAGTCGCGCATTTTTTGGAGCGAGTCTTTGTCGAAATTGTAGGCGACGCCGCTGACGGCGCGCATTTTTTCGGAGGGTGCGTCGGCGGATTCGGCAGCGCTTGGTCGAGTATCTTGGACTGGCGCGCGTCCGGGTGCGGCCGTGTTCGTGCTGGCAGGCGCGGCTGGGCGTTGACGTGGCGGCATCTCGGCGGGGGGCTCCGGCGCGGAGGCGGCGTGCGTGGCTTGGGGGGGCGGGGCAAACGTCTGGGATTTCCGGATGATGCTTTCCGGGAGGTTTGTCTCGTTGTTGAGCATATCCGCGTCTTCGGCAGAGAGATCCTGTTCATTGATCCTGTTGAGGACGCCGGATCTTGGGCTGGCGTTCTGCAGTGATGCAGACGCGGGGTTCGTGGCGGATGTTTTGGGGAACTGGTACGAATCGGAAGGGGGCTGCAGCTGTGCGCCGTGTTCCTGATTTTCACTGAGCATGAAGAGCTCGCTGATCGCGGTCTCGGACTGCAGGGTCTCTTTCGTGATTTTCTTTTCGCGGTGTTGCGCGCCTCCGGCTGCGGGCTGTATGGGCGATGCGGGCGCGGGTTCGGAGCTCATGGCGAATTTCTGGATATTCGAGAGCATGGCGGCATATTCGCTCTCGTCTTCCGCGCTCAGCGCATGGAGCTGCAGGTAGAAGGCGTAATCCTGTTTGGTCGCCTTTCGGATGTCCTTGCAATGGAAGTGGCAGAAATCGCGGCAGACTTCCTGTATGCGGGCGATGTCATGTTCGGAGAATTTGTTCTGTGCGCGCAGATAGTGGCCCAGTTCTTCGACAGTGGATTCAACGAGGGATTCAAAGGGGTCAGTCCATGTCATGGTGTCAATCTAAATTCTGTGGCGTGATATGCGCAGTTTTGTGGATCAGAAAAAAGCGGAGAGGATGCCGATCGCGGCGATGCCGAGGAAGGCGATGCCGACGGCCAGCCTGAATTTCGAGACATTGTTTCCGAGGCATTTTCGGAGGAAGGCGCCAGCGCGCAGGATGATGAGGCACCAGAGAGCGCTTCCGAGTCCGACGCCGCACACGATCAGCGCGGGGTGGCCGTTTGCCGTCAGTCCGAGTGCGGGAAAGAGGAACAGCATGAGGGCGAACGTCGTCGGCGAGATCGCGAGCAGGAATGCGGATGCAGAAAGCGCGGCAAGCGCTTTGTTCGAAGTCTCGGCGGGGAGATCATTTTTGGCGCGGAGTATGGCGATGCCGAGTATGGCGAAAGCCGAGCCGGTCAGGATCCTGAAGAGCGTCTGGTGCGCGAGGATGGTGTCATAGAACAGGCTCAGTCCGATCACCATGAGCGTGGCGGAGACGATATCTGCGAGGACCATTCCTGAGGCGCAGCTGAGCCCGGCCAATTTTCCGCGAGAGACTGTATTTTCAAGGCACATCAATCCCACGGGACCGATGGGGATGGATACGGTCAGGCCGACGAGCATGCCCTTGAGCAGGAATGAGATCATGAGAGAGACCAGGGAGTGGAATAACCGTGATAAAGCGTGAGCCGCATCCGTGAGCCGCCCTGTTCAAGGGGGAGCCGCCCAGTGATGTGGCCGTGTGATTGCGAGGGCGCGCATGCGCGCCGGATGAGGCCGTGAACGGTGGCCGTGTGTCGGGCATGTGCGGCAGCCCGACCGCAGGCGGCATCGGGAGATGCGCGACCTTAAAGCGCCCGCGACCGCGCGGGATGAGTAGCACATCCCGCTCTGGCGGACAAATAAACTAGTTGACGATGGTGATGAGCTGGGTGGCTTCTGTCGCCCATTCGAAGTCATCGATGAGGACGAGCGAGTCGCGCTGATGTCCCCATCCGTTCTGGTTTGCGGATGTTCCAGAGTAGTCGCCTGCATCAAAGATGATGAGGTCGAGCGTGAAGACTTCGTTGGGGGAGACGGGCACGCTTGTCTGAAGCCAGTCTGTCGCGCCCGCCTGCCTGTCGTCGGTGACATACGCGAGGACGTTTGCCGCGCCGTCGTTGCAGTCGCTGCATCCTTTGGATGCGGTGCATGCGGAGCGGTTGCATTCGGTGAAGAAGGCGTTGTTGACGGAGACGGGATTCTTGTTCATGTCGAACGAGATGTTCCCGTCGGCGGGGATCTGATCGCTTTGAGCGTCCGTCATGGCGAGGAAGAAATCGTTATAATTGTTGCAGACGTATTTGGGATATTCTTTTGAGAAGAATTTGAACCTGAACTTGAACCCCTTGGCGTTTGAAGGCGCGCGGAGCTTGAGCCTGAGCATGACGGAGTCGTTTGCGCGTTTGTGCGTGGGCGGCTTTTGCGGGTCGTAGCATGCATCGCTGACCGGGAGCACGCCGTTATGCGCATTGAGGAAACGTTGCGGCGCAAGGACTTCGGTGCCTGCGCAGTCTTTGTAGCCGGTATTTTCCTTGCCCATAGCTTTTCCTGAGGCGAGGACGGCCATGGTGCCCTTGCGTGCGCGGACGATTCCGCCCAGGTCAGTCGCGACGGCGACCTGTTCCGCAGGGGAGATGAGCGTCGTGTTTCCGCATATCGCTTTGTTTCCGGAAACAGGGAGCTGCGAGCCGTCGGCGAGGCGCAGCTCGGCGCTGATGAGGCCGCTCCCGGATGATTCGGTGGCGGTGGCGCAGATATCCATAGCTTGAGCCAGAAGCGTGGCATCATCGGGGGTGAGCGCCGTGTTGGCGGCAAATTTGTGAGCCTGCGTTGAGCAGAGCTTGTTGTCGTCTTCGTCTATGATGCCGTCGCAGTCGTCATCGAGCCCGTTTGCGGGGTCTTCGATTGCGCCGGGATTGATCTTGGAGGGATCGACCGCCTTGCAGTTTGAGGGGCCGTCGCAGCAGTCGAAACCGGGGCCATATCCGAAGACATAGCCGTCATTGTCTTCGTCGAGCTGTTCGTCCGTGATGCCGTCGCAGTCGTCATCGAGTCCGTTCATGGGGATTTCGGTGACTGGTTCGACGAAGTTTTCGCAATAGCTGAACATCCCGTCTTCGCAAGTCATGATGCCCTGTCTGCAGATGCCGACATTTTCGGTGCCAGCCGGTCCGGGATAGCATGTCGTGGTTTCGCCGTTCGTGCACTGGCAGAAAGGCGTGAAGCTTTCGCAGCCGTTATAGGCGTTTCCGTCGCAGTCGGAATAGCCTGGCGTGCATGCGCACTGAGCGCCCTGGCATTCCATGTGCGGCCCGCATGCGTTGTCGCATCCGCCGCAGTGGGTGTTGTTTGAGGCGATGTCGACGCACGTGCCGGCGCATATCCGGGCTGATGGCCCTGAACATTCGGTGACGCAAGTCCCGTTCAGGCAAAAGCCTGAACAGACTGTGTCGCATCTTCCGCAGTGTGTTGGGTCTGATCTGAGGTCGACGCACTGTGCGTCACAGCAGCCGTATGGGCAGACGAGTTCATCGCATGACAGGGGCTTAAACGGTTCAGGGGCGGGATCCGGATCCTGAGGGATGGGCGTCTGAGTGGGCTGCTTGATGTTGTTGGTCTCGTCGGCGCATCCTGCGAGGCATAAGGCGGTCACGAGAAAGATCCAAAGGCGGTTCATGTCTGGCTCCAGCTTGGGGCAAAATTGCCCAGCCCGTAAAGATAACGGTCGAGCCTGTCCTTGTCGAGAAAAATGACAGTAAGATCCGTGTATCGCGTTGCAGATGAGCCGCTGGGCGTCTCTGAATATGGGAATAGGCCGCTTTGCAGGCATCCCCTTTTTGCTGGGGCGTGTGGGATGTGCGTATTCTCTGCCCTTGGAAATAAGGATATTTCTGCACATCGCTGCGACAGGGAGATGTGTTCCTGTGCGGCTGTCGGCTGAATCGCGTGACCGAGAATTTTGTGCATGTGAAAATGCATTTTCAATGTACATAAAATCATGTATATCGATTGTGAGTGGTTGGCGTGTGAATTTGTGCAGTATTTTGCACGTCTATGCCTGTCGGCATACGGTGCGAGAGCTGTGTCACGACACGTCTTTACATGGCGCGCCTATGCCTGTCGGCATACGGCCGCGCGATTGGCGCGCCTATGCCTGTCGGCATACGGCCGCGCGATTGGCGCGCCTATGCCTGTCGG
>JAFZFY010000247.1 GCA_017555665.1 Pseudomonadota bacterium
CAAACCAGTCAATGGTCACTTGGCCTTTAGGTATGCGATCATAATTTGAATTTTTCAAATCACTGCCGAGCAACTCTGCATCACGAATGGCAGAGGCATAAAAGTTACCTTTTTCGTAGTATTCAAATGCTTTTTTGAGATTAGCTTTCACCTCAGAGCGCGTCGGTTCGGACTTATATCCCAGCAGTTCTTTAGGCAGAGATTCCATATCATCATTATAATCTACGTCTTTAATTTCATCTCCATAGTGATAATCCCCGCCGCTTGCACTGTTTACCTTATATATTTCGTAATTCCTCCGGTCATATAGCATGGCCAAAGTCTTCATGGCCTCCAAATCGCCTTCATCCGCTCTTGAAATAAGCCATTTTTTTAGCATAGAAGGCTTTGCGTCATAGTCATTGAGTGCAACCACAATCTTTTTGTATGATAAAGGATATTCATCATAATCATCCCAACTATTTTCCTCTGGAGATATAATAATTTCGCCAAAATCATCGCCATCAAGACCGCCATGGCATCCCGTGGTGTGATGTATCTGAGAGCGCAAAATATAAGCATGCTCCCTATCGAAATTTGTGACTTTTTTAAGCCATAACGCCGCAATCCGATAGTCTATTTTGTAATCGAGTGAATGTGACGCAACTTCTTCAATCGAATCCTCCTTTTCATCATCTTCATCATAATCATTATTGGTGCGTGTCCCGAAACGATCAACATACCTAACCGTAGATGAGCAGCCCCCTTCATAATTAGAAGTGCCCACATCGCTCTCGTCATAATGCTCCGTACAATATCTATGCGAAAAACTCCCGTAGGCATTATAATACATCATCGTCCAAGCATGATACATCTCAAATTTTGCGAGCAGATCAGCTTTGGCTTTATTTTTTGGCACATCGATGCCGTCCGCATATTTCATCGCAAGTATAAATGCGGCATCATGACTGCCATATTGCTCAGCTTTTTCAAGCCAATAAAGCGACTTTTCGGTGTCTTTCTTACCGTTCAGACCCATCTCATAAATCATGCCGACCGCATAATAGGCATTGACCACGCCATGCGCAGCCGCGCGCACGAGAAGCTCAAAGCCTTTTTTCTTATCACGCTTTGCGCCCACGCCGTTAAAATGAATCAACCCAAGGATATATTCGGCATTTCCATAGCCGTGTGCCGCAGCCTTTTTGAGATATTTCAATCCCTTTTTAAATTCATCATCATCAGAGAACATCGGGCTGATTTCATACTGGACCGATGGGGTCGTCGCAAGAATCGCGAGTTCATAATTCGCTTCAAAAGCTGCATCGCGCCAGCGAATCATCTCGCGATGTTGCTCCTCTGGGGAAAGTTCTGTTTCCTGCTTTTTCCCATTATTATAATAGGCGATATCACCGACATGATCGCGATACATCATGTGCGTGATAAACATCGATGAGGCATCTTTCGTTTTGCGCGCGGAGCGCACTGTCGCGGCGACATCGGGCATTGGCGAGTTATCCGGTTCGAACGCGATATTCTCAGATTTGAGCAGTTCCGCGCCCTCGGCAGCTGTCGGCACCGAGATCGCTTGCTTAGACGCCTTTTGGCTGTCCGCCTGAGGCGCAGAGGGCGCAGGATCGGCACTCTGTGCAAGCGCAGGCTGCGCGAAAGCGAGCCCCAAAACCAATGGCAAAACATATCGCATCAGACCAGCTTTCTTCATACCCAACTCCTTAAAGATACAAAAGCATCATCACACACATCCGTTATCCTATCACACAGCATCCTAAGTCATTCAATTTTTTTACAGTTTTCTACGACTGTGAATATGCCCCCCTTGACCATAGCACGCATTCAGCGTGCTGATCGGAATAGGAATGCTTTTCTCTCGGGGTTGCGCGCTACGCGCTTACCCCGGGCTGTGCGCTTGATCCCCTTCAGAGGCCCTAAGCTGAACAATAACTTTTTTATCATTAAGCAACAAAACGAACTTGAATCT
Source organism: Pseudomonadota bacterium (assembly GCA_017555665.1). Lineage (GTDB taxonomy): Bacteria > Myxococcota_A > Bradymonadia > UBA4248 > UBA4248 > UBA4248. Next base: position 1,979 of record JAFZFY010000247.1, read on the forward strand.
TGAGTGTATGCTGTCTATTTGTATCAATTTCTGTTTAATAGCCCACCCCTCACTATTGGGCTGGATGTTTTTGGGAGAATCACGCAGACACCACTTTTCAAGGGATTGATATGAGAAGATCAATCAATGTTTTGTGCACCTTATTTATTGCGCTTATGAGTGCATTTTGCTGCACATCTTGCGAAGTCGAAGAAACACCTGTTGTGCTGGATGAGCCCTTCCGAGTGGCGCTTTCACTCAGCCCTTTTTCGCTCAATCAGTTCAATGACGGCTATTCGTTCACCGTTGGAGAGAAAACCGCAACGACACCTGCGGAATTGCAGTCCATCTACCGCGATCTCGGCTCGACGGAAATGTTCGTGCGCATTGCCACCAAACGACACAAAACGTACCAAGCAGATGGCGTGACATTGGACAATACCGTTGACGGCGTTGAAGATGAGAATGCCAATGTGCATACCTTTGATCAAGGCATTGAACTCTGCAAGATTGCAGCCGAGCTCAATATCCCCATCAATCCCGAAGTGATGGGAGCCTACACCTATATGGATATGGATCGCCTTCAAGCACCGCGCTTTGAAGAATATCCAGAATTCTATGCCCTTCAGAATGGCAAGGACTGGTCCGAACTCACCATGGATGAAGTCTGCACTGTTTTAAGGGCTTACGGCGCATTTGTGGCAGAAGAACTCCTCAAAAACGGCTGTACAATCCACAACTGGAACCTCGGCAACGAGGCAAACTTTGGTTTCGCCGGCATCGGCCTGGGTATGAAAACAGCTGTCAATCCTTCGCTTGAAAACGTTCTGGATATGAAGAAATATGTCGCTTCGGTGTTCGACGTTTGGTGGCTCAAAGAAAACGTCTGGCCATACGAGGCGCGCGCGTTGGCCGCTACAAAAGAAGGCATTTTAAGCGCGTATGCCAAATTGGGTATCGATGCCTCACATGTCAAATTCTCTACACATATCGCCACTGTTGTTTCGGCCACTCGTGCAAGCGTGTCATTTTTCGAAACCATGGCCAAGAATGGCTATAAGATGGACGTGGCGGGCATCAGCTATTACCCCAGTGCCCCCTCCATGTCGCTGGACAAATGGGAATTGTTGACAAGAACAGTCGTGCGCATCAATCATGAGCTCGGCATCCCCGTCTTTATTGCCGAATTTTCTTATCCCTCTGGTGCAATGGATGGCCCATTTGCAAGCTGGAACAAAACGCTGGATGATTATAAGCATACAGAGCAAGGGCAGGCCGATGTTTATGCCGACGTAATATCGTGGGGCAAACAACACGGCCTTGCTGGCATCCGATATTGGGCACCTGATTATGAAGGGTGGTATGCGATGTCTATGTTTGAGTTTAATCAAAAAAGAGGCACTGCAAAGACGATCCTTGCAAACCATAAACAGCTGATTGAGCAATAAGGTGAAAAGGCTATGATGATGAAAAGAGCTATTCTTATCATATTGTTATTTTGTATTCCGGTCATAGCATTCAGTACACCGGCATTTGCTCAAGCCGAAGATGCGGAAGCACAGAAAGACCGCCCCTGGCTAGTGGGCGTAAATGGCGGGCTTAGCTTATCTGCGGAAATCGATGACTTAGAAGCAATCGGTATGGGCGTACACGTGGGCTTTGACTTTGCGTACCCGCTTTCGGAAACATTTGCACTGGGCTTCTATTTGAGCCTTGGCGGTGGATTTATGGGGGCAATTCATCCCTACAGCGAATATGACCGTTTCTATTATCCTTTCAAATTCTCGGCAGGTATTTTAGTGGAAATAGGCGAATTACGCCAACGTCCATTCCTGTTTGGCGCAGGTCCCTGTGCCGGTCTGGGATTTGTAGATATGGATCTCGTTCTTCCCTGGGAAATCCGTTTTGGCCGCTTTGTCTCCGAACATGTTTATATCATGGCAGACCTAACTTACGGCTATTCTCTGGCGCACGAAACGGTCTACCTCGAACCCACTATCCGCGTGGGATATAATTTCGGGCATAAAAAGAAAAAAGACGAATAGCAGTCTTATATTCAGGCTGTGTTCAACGCCTATGAGGATGCGCCTTAGCGCATGCCATTCATAAAAAAAAGCCCGGCGTATGCGCGATGCGCATAGCCGGGCTTGTTGCGCTGCGTATCGGCAAAGCCGATAGCAGCGCGCCATAAATCCAAAATATCAATCGTCGTTCTGCTGTTCCGCAGCTTCGGCCTTATTGACCGAGCGGATATAGCGGACGCGCTGCGCCGCTGTCAGATAGCGTTTGCGCAGACGAATCGAAACCGGCGTGACTTCGACAAGTTCGTCCTCATCGATCCATTCGATGGATTCTTCGAGCGACATGATTTTGGGCGGCGTAAGGATGATGTTGTCATCGCGGCCGGCGGCGCGCATGTTGGAGAGCTTCTTTTCGCGCGAAACGTTGACATCAATATCGTTCGGGCGAGAGTTTTCGCCGACGATCATGCCTTCATAGCACTCGATACCGGGGCCGACGAAGAGAATGCCGCGCGGCTGCAGATGGAAGAGCGCGTAGGGAATCGATTTGCCATCGCGATCGGCGACGAGCGCGCCGTTCTGACGATAGTTCATCGGGCCATGCCAAGGCGCCCACCCCGCAAACAGCGTGTTCATGATGCCGAGACCGCGCGTTTCATTGAGGAACTGCGAGCGGAAACCGATCAGGCCGCGCGAAGGAATATCGAACTCGACATGGGCACGACCAGTGCCGCTCGCGCGCATCGTGTCCATGATGCCCTTGCGCAACGCAAGCATCTGCGTGATCGCACCGACGTTGATTTCCGGGAGGTCGAGGATCAGGCGTTCCATCGGCTCGAGGAGCTTGCCGCGTTCGTCACGCTTCGTCACGACTTCGGGCTTGGAAATACACATCTCGAAGCCTTCGCGGCGCATCGTTTCAATCAGAATCGAGAGCGACAACTCACCACGACCGATGACCTTGAACGTATCTTTTGAATCCGTTTCCTCGACGCGAAGCGACACATTGGCACGCGCTTCTTTCCAGAGGCGTTCCGCGATGTGACGCGTGGTGACGAGTTTGCCTTCTTTGCCCGCGAAGGGGCCATTGTTGACGCTGAAGAACATCGCAATCGTCGGCTCATCGACGCGGACGCGCGGCAGAGCGACAGGATTTTCAACGCTCGAAAGGGTATCGCCAATCGCGATTTCGTCGATGCCTGCCACGAGGAAAAGCTCGCCAGCCTTAGCTTCTTTGACGCGCTGACGATCGAGACCGTCAAACACATAGAGCTGACCGACCTTGAGCTGTTTGTTGCCCTTTTCGCCCATAATGACGAGCGTCTCATCTTCGGTCAGCGTACCCTCGAACACGCGGCCAACCGCGAGCTTGCCGAGGTAGTTGTCGTAGTCTGTATTCGTGACGAGCGCCTGAAGGTTGCCATTGGGATCACCTTTTGGCGCAGGAATATGCTCGATAATCGCGTCAAAGATCGGGCCAAGGTTCGGCTGGATATCATCCGGGCTCGTGCCAGCCACGCCATCACGCGCGATTGCGTAAAGCACCGGGAACTCGATCTGCTCGTCGTTCGCACCGAGATCGATAAAGAGCGAATAAACTTCGTCAAGCACTTCAGCGCAACGGGCATCCTGACGGTCGATCTTGTTGATCACGACGATGACGGAGAGCCCCTTTTCGAGGGCTTTCATCAGCACGAAACGCGTCTGCGGAAGCGGACCTTCGGCAGCATCGACCAAGAGGACGACGCCATCGACCATCGTAAGCATACGCTCGACCTCGCCACCGAAATCGGCATGGCCCGGCGTATCCGCGATATTGATTTTCACGCCTTTCCACATGACGGACGTGGCCTTGCCGGTGATTGTGATGCCGCGCTCGCGTTCGAGCTGGTTCGAGTCCATAACGCGCTCAACGACATTTCGCTTGTTATCAAGGCTGCCTGACTGCTTCAAAAGCGCGTCCACGAGCGTCGTCTTACCGTGGTCAACGTGGGCGATGATGGCTACATTTCTATATTCCATAAAGTGATTTACCTGTCAGATGGGTTGCTTATGTGGTTAATTGTGGTTGCATGAGGGTGTAAATTTCCCCTCGCAAAAAGCCGAAACTTTCTAGGGCGATGCAAGCAATTTGTCAACATGGAACATGCATATAGATGCAACGAAACACGCCGCAGGCGCACGTGCCGTCTGTGCGTTGTCGCTTGACCCTCTGCGCGGTTTGAACGATAATACGGGGAGGTGTTTTCTTTTCCTTTTATCAGGATATGCTCATGGCGACACGCTTTCAGGATTACATTTCCCCGACCAAAATCTCATATCTCGATGGGAAACCCACGACCATTCATCTCCGAAAGTGCCGGATCGTCACGCAACAGAAAACGAATCGAAAAGAATGGGTGTTCGAGCATGGCCTGATCACGATCGGCTCATTGGATGACAATAACCTTGTCATCAAAGACGACACCGTAAGCCGTTATCACGCGCAGATTATTCAAGCCGACGACTCCTACATCATTAAAGATCTCGACTCGACAAACGGCACCTGGGTCAATCAGGTGCGTATCAAAGAGGCCTATCTCGCGCCCGGATGCCTGCTCAAATTCGGCAGTGCTGAATTTATCTTTCAGCCCATGGATGAAGAAGTTGCCGTCGTTCCCTCCAATGAAGAGAAGTTCGGCGATATCATCGGCGGCAATGTCAAGATGCGCGAAATCTATGGCATCCTAGAAAAGATCGCCCCGACAAACGCCACTGTCGTCATTGAAGGCGAGACTGGCACAGGCAAAGAAGTGATCGCACACACGCTTCACAAGATGAGCCTGAGAGCGAAAAAACCCTTTGTCGTGTTCGACTGCGGCGCGGTGCCTGAATCCCTGATAGAATCAGAGCTTTTCGGTCATGAGAAGGGGTCGTTTACCGGCGCGATCATGACGCGCCAGGGGCTTTTTGAGCTCGCCCAAGGC
>JAFZFY010000248.1 GCA_017555665.1 Pseudomonadota bacterium
AACAAGATGCCTATAACGAAGGCTACCAGAAAGGTATCGAATCGAAACAAGATGCCTATAACGAAGGCTACCAGAAAGGTATCGAATCGAAACAAGATGCCTATAACGAAGGCTACCAGAAAGGCGAGGAAAACGGTTTTCAGAAAGGCGAGGAAAGCGGGTTTCAGAAAGGCGAGGAAAGCGGGTTTCTGAAAGGCGAAGAGAAAAGCTCATCTCGAATCGCCTTGAAGATGTACCAAAACAAATATGATATAAAAGAAATCTCCGAAATGACCGGACTCACGCCAGCCAAGATCGAGCAGATTATTCAGGCAAATCCCCAGGCGTAACAGACGATAAGGCTCGAACCATCAAAAGCAGTTTATCCCCACACCATGGTCATGAACCAATAAGTACTTCCCATCTTCTCACACAATGCCATTCTTTAGGAAAGGCGTGTGTGGGAAACCCTTTCTTTGGGCACCAAAGAAAGGGTTTCCCCCACTTAATATATAAAAATTATTCAGCCCAAATCTGGGCGATGCGAACGATCACCTCTGCGGATTTGAGCATATCCTGAACGCTGACCCACTCATATCTCGAGTGATAATTCTGCTCGCCAGCGAAAAGATTGGGCGTAGGAAGCCCATTGAGCGAAAGATGCGAACCGTCGGTGCCGCCGCGAACCGCCATCTTGATGACCTCCATACCGGCCTCGCGAATCGCGCGTTCCGCATTGCCAGAAACATCGGGGACTTTCTCGAGCACGGAACTCATATTGCGATAGTGTTCCTTGTGCTCATAAGTGAAACTCGAACCCGGATGCGCATCCACGGTCTCTTGCGCAAGCTTGATAAGCAGGTCTTTCTGATCCGTCAGCTTGGCCGCGTCAAAATCGCGAAGAATGAACTGAATCGAAGCTGAGTCCACGCCCGCACGGACATCCGTCGGATGCACAAAGCCTTCGCGATCGCGCGTCGTTTCGGGCGAAAGCCCCACTTTCGGCAGGCGTTCCACGAATTCAGACACGAGTTTGATTGCATTGATCATCTGGTGATATGCATTACCCGGATGCGTGTTCAGACCGGCAAATGTAATCGTCATCGCATCTGCGCTGAACGTCTCCGTATCGAGCATGCCACGTGTCGACGAATCGACTGTATAAGCGCAATAGCAGTTGAACTTGGCGATATCGAAATAATCCGTGCCGCCGCCGATTTCCTCGTCGGGTGTAAAGCCCACGCGGATATCGCCGTGCTTGATTTCCGGATGCGCGAGCAAGTATTCCATCGCCGTCATGATCGCGGCAACGCCCGATTTATTGTCCGCACCGAGAAGCGTCGTTCCCGAGGCCGTCACGATATCATTGCCGATCTGATCTGCAAGTTCCGGATTGTCAGCATACTTGATCACGATATCGTTGCGATCCGGAAGGACGATATCCTGCCCCTGATAATTCTTGTGCACGATCGGTTTGACATTGGCTCCGCTCACTTCTGGAGAGGTATCGACGTGAGCAATAAAACCAACCGCCTTGACATCGCGATCGACATTCGAAGGCAGTGTGGCAGTCACATAGCCATACTCGTCCAGCTCGACATTCACGAGTCCGAGCTTTTCACACTCTTCTTTCAGAAGATGAAGGAGATCAAGCTGTTTCGCCGTCGACGGATAAGTCTTGCTTTCCGGGTCGGACTGGGTATCGATCTTCACATAACGGAGAAAACGCTCCAAGAGCGCGTCATAACAACATGTCAGCATCCTCAGATTCCTCGATGAAAAGTGCGCGCAAGGCGCAGCCAAAGGTTTCAGACCATTCGATCGTTAAATTGTCCCCAAAAAGATGTCTAATGTCACGTACTATGGTTCCACGCATGCGCCATTCTCGCATGAAAATGCACACGTTCGCACGGCTTGACTGCCATCTGCTTCGCAGTATTTCTGTGTCCGCGCATCCAAACAGCCGATTTCACACTGAGCGGCTTCCGCTGGAATGCATGCGTTATTCTTGCATCCGTATGGACAGGGGTCTTCAACAATCCCGGTATCGTTGCAGTAAAGAAGCTTGCCCGCATCACAATGCGGCGCACAAATTTCTATGCCCTCATTGCACGCCATGACAGCACACGAAAAAAACAATGCAAATAGAACCAGACTTTTTCTCATTGATGCATAATCCTTTGGAGAAGTTCGTTCAATACCGACATGGGCGGACAAGACACACACTGGCGGCTGTCTATATACGATTTTACGGCACAGATGCATAAAATAATGCCGAAAAGCTCATTGGATCAAAAGTTCTGACACGTCAGAAACCCCCGTGATCTTTTGAAGCTTGACAAGGGCTGTCCGATAATCATGAAGTGCTTGAAGATACATTGATCTTTGCTCGATATATGTCGTGAGGGACGAAACCAATTCGTTCACATTACCCTCGCCTGCCTCATAAGCCAGCAATTCATGCGTCAAAAAACGCTTGGCAGACCTGCGTGATTTATGCGTGATCTCAATATTCGACAGATGATTGACAGCAGTTTGATACTGTTCTGAAACTTCCAGCTCAATCCCTGATATCGCAAGTTCCCTTTGGGCTCGCATCTTTTCTGCCTTGGCATCTGCCTGCCGGACACGAAATACCTGCCGGACTGGATCGAGATTCCAGCGAAGCATAAAACCGATCGCAAAACCTCTACCGTTATAGCTGTCTTTCAAGAAGAAGTTATCCGTATCAAGTTTTGGAACGGCATTGCTATACTTGTAATACACTTCCCCTGCGACGACGAGATCAGGCCACCAGTTCAGCCATTCGATCTTCGATTCGAGTGCCGCAGCCGCCTCCGCTTCCGCAAGAAGCTTCAGATCCCCCCGATGTTCACGTGCCAAAGCAAGCACATCCTCATACGGCTTCAGTTCCGGCTGATTGCGGTCAAAATCCATCTCTTCCACCGCAATCGGCAGTGTCAGCTTTGTATGTACACTCAACGCCCGGGCTGCATAATCCCGTTTCGCCTCAAGCGTATTGCGGAGCCTGTACAGATTGGCTTTAGCGATATCGATGCGATACTGATCCGTCTCCTTGACTTCGGTTGAGCCTTGATCCACCAGCTTGGCATATTCCTTCTCGATGCGCTCGACATATCCCTCTGCTTCTTTCAGAACATCATTCGCCGCATTCGCAAGCTGAAGACCGATATAAGCCCTCGATACGTCATATTCCACGTTAAGACGTTCATTTTCCACGCGAAGCGCTTCAACCTGAAGGCCGATCTTTGCCAGCTCATGCGTGTGATATACCTTTGTGGACGTGAATATCGGAAACCAAAAATCGAGATAATTCCGTGTTGTAAATCCCCAGCTCCCGCCTGCACGTGACCAGATATCATCCTCAGAATCCGTGATATCTGTCGTTTTGGGCATTGGACCGAACTGAGATTTCAATTCGAATTTCGGTGCCCAGTAATACTTGGCCTCCGAAAGCCGCGCTTCGGCACTTTCCAAATCATACTTCTGCGCACGGATCTGGGGACTGTTTTCCCTGGCAAGCTCGCACGCTCGCTCAAGCGTGATGATCTCCGGATCTGCATATCCGACGCTGCCGATACCGCAGAATAAGATCACCATCCATATCAGGCAAAAAAACTTTAATCTCATTTGAATGTAATAAAATTCTACAGAATTTTTATCAGGTTGAACTGGCACGAAAATGATGCATTTTCGAGGCGTGTTCGGGATAGTCACGCCACCTCAAGCCATACTGCCTTTCAAAAAAGTCTTTATTTTCAGCAGGCAGTGACCAAAGCTGTGATAATTTGCAGTTTGATCACGCCTCGCGATCCACTCAGGTCGTCTTGGGAAACATAGACACTTTCTCGACATTTGCGCGATGCAAACGATGCATGATGCCGACGACAAAACCGAATCGTGCTTCCGGCTCGGCATCCACGATCACGCCGTTTTCTTTTGCCTCCGGACTGCCCAGAATTGCGCGTTCCACGTCATCCAAGCACCGCTGCCATTTGCGTTTGTCGGGCGCATTGACATGTTCCGAGCAGTCTGCCACCTGATTCCCTTCAAAGGATACGACCAGCTTGGAGGTCACTTTGAGCGTCATCGTGCGCGGCTTCTCTGCGGATGCACCACTATTATCGAGTGCAGGAAGGTTCAGTGCCACAAGACGCTGCTGGTTGTCTCTGTCTTCCTGAAGTTCTTTCTTAGCACGCTCTTTTTCCATCACGGGTGCCGCCACCATGAATATGATGAGCAACACGAGCATGACATCAACAAGCGGCGTGATATTGATATTAGACATCACGCCGCCACCGGCCTGCATTCCCATTCGATCCCTCCCTGAAATGATCCGGAATACGATCCTAAATCTGCCTTTAATACATGGATATCAAGCCGATTGCACGCTCAAAAACACGCGATACAACACCATGACCTCGCCGTGTGCTGTGGCTTATGGCCACAGCAACCTCGTCACGGACAATACGGATCAAAGACCGCCAAAGAAAACAGACACACCTGCCTGCCAGATGCAGTTGTTAAACGTATTGCCTGCCTTATCATAGGCATTTCCGTAAATGTTGAATTCCGGCTGGAACCAGATGCCATCGGTCAGACGCAACGGAAGACCAAGCGCCAGACCGACATACAGACCGGAATTGTCTTTTTGCCAGATGTCTTCACGCGCATCCTGATCAAACATCACAAGGCCTAACAGTTTCGGACCAAACATCAGACCGACATAGGGATTGAAGTGATATTCCATCAAGAGCGGCAGATGAAGCTCGATCACGTGCGTTGACGGCTTTTCGGTACCATTCGTGCGCACCCACTGATAGCCTGCTTCGAAGCCCAGCGAGAGATCGAAATCACCTCTCAGAAATTGATATTTGACTCCAGCCTGTGCTCCGAGGAAATTCACCTTCAAGCCGATATCCAAGTTCTCTGCCGCACCATAGCGCACAGCCGCTTCAAAATTCGGATCAGCGCTTGCTTTGGTCTCGCCACTGCCACCTGTCCCTGTCGATGCAATCGCCCATCGGATCTCGCCCTCGGGCACCGTCCCCGCCGTCTGCATCGTGCTCACGCTTGCGCATGAGGTAAACATTGCGCATGCAAGAACCAAAAGCAGGAAAACCATTATGTGATGATGTCTCATAGCAACAGCCTACTCGTATGAAATAACTTGCGCGTCAACAGGCAAAATGCATGTGTATTAACGCCACAATAGCCGACATGTCGTTATAATTATTTCATACCTAAATGTAAAATATTTCTGCGTTACAATTTTGTCCGTTCTTGTTGAACGACAGCTTCCAATTCACCGAGGATATCTTCCTTGGGCGTCTTTTCCTGTATGCGCGTGATCAGCATATCGATGATCTTTTGGGTCGCAGGACATGTCTGTGCGGCCGCGCAGTCATGAAGCGTCTGTGATGTCCCCTGACACGGACAGAGCACCGAGTTTGTGTAAAGCGACAGATCCGCACGTCCGGCGGGTTCCATAAGCGCATAGAGCTCTTCATGGCCGGGATAAGGGCAGTTCTCAAGCGCCTTTGCCCGAGCACGCTTGCGAGCTTCTGGCGAAGACGCCGGCGGTGCCTGAAGCTCTGCGTCAATCCTGAATAACAGGCGTTCGAGGTTGCTGCCGCCATCGATCGCGACGCCGTTCACATAAAACGACGGCGTGCCTTCCACGCCTGCCTTTTTGGCATCCTCGATATCCTCGATCACGGTCACGCCATATTTCTGGCCCTGTACCGGGTCGAAGACCTCATCCTGAGATGCGCCGAGCGATGTCATCAGATCAATGAGCATATCGCGCGAAAGATCTTTCTGCGACTCAAACAATGTATCGTGGACTTCCCAGAATTTCCCCACCGAATGCGCATACACGCTCACGAGCGCGGAGGCGGCCGCATACGGATGGATGGTCGTCAACGGCATCTGCTTAAACACGATACTGACCTCATCCGGACGCGCATCATACGCCTTGTGCAACGTTTTGGCTGCGCGTGCGCAGAATGGACACTGGAAGTCACTGAACACGACGATCTCGACAGGCGCTGATGCGCTCCCAAGACGCGGCCTGTCTGTCAGCTCGAATTCACTCGGCGATGCGAGGCTTTTGGCCTCGGCTTTTACCATCCCGCGAATACGCATGGGATCCACGTCATTGGACAGGAAATATGCAATCTCGGAGGAAAGGATCGATGATTCGTGACATGTTTTGCCGGCATCCAGGACATTCTCAAGCGTCTCGTACGCCGCAAGCTCCTCCTCGACGCATGGATTCTTGATCTCGGCCGCGATAGACCTGAACGTCGTCTGGTTCTGGGAGCTCAGATTGGCAGGCACAAGCGACGAACTCTGTGCCGCACAATGGCTCGCACTGAGCGCAAAAAAAGATGTGGCCAACAATAGCTTGAAATTCTGTTTTCTCATGGTCTATTCCGTCAGTCGCTTTCGTTCTGTGAATGCGATGCGCCATACGCCATCATTCGCATCCTTGATCCATCGATAGCTGATGATCACATCGTCTGTACGGAAAACGCCTTTTTCATCCACATATTTTGATATTTGCCGCGTGTGGATCGTCGCTGTCGTGCGTGTAAGTTTCTGAAATTCAATGGCCTTGATTTCCAGTTCGAGGCTTTCAAGCGCCATCGCGCGCTCGGCATAGCTGCGTTCCAGTTCGGGATAACGAATGCGCTCTTTCAGAAAATCATCAAGATATGCCTCAAGCTGCCGCTGATTGGCATGCGAAATATGACGCGCAAGCGCTTCCCGGACCTCCCGCGCCTCCGCTGGGAATTTTGCTTCAACTTCCGATGCCTGATTAGGCGTGAGCGCGCTGGCATCATAACCGATATGCTCGGTGTCATCCGGCTTCAAGTCATCATCCTTGTCTACGGCCCAGGCTGTCCCTGACATACACAAGACGGCCAATGCAAACATCACGCTGTTCAGTTTTTTCATACGCCTCCGGTCGATGGAACCCAAAAACTCTTTTATCTATGCCATCTCAATTCGAGAAATCAATCTTTATCCTCACGGGGCATGCCTTTTCGTTACA
>JAFZFY010000249.1 GCA_017555665.1 Pseudomonadota bacterium
CGTGCGGTCTATGAGGAAAGCTTGCGCCAGTATCGCGACAATCTCGCCACGCTTACGGCGTCCTATCTCGATGGGAAGAACGATGGGCTAGAAGAAGGGTTCGAGGAAGGCCGCAAAGAAGGGCGCAAAGAAGGGCGCAAAGAAGGCCGTCAGGAAGGCCGTCAGGAAGGCCGCAAAGAAATCGTGCGCAATATGATCGCGCTTGAACTCTCTGATGATGATATTGTGCGCTTTACGGGGTTGTCCTTGGAGGAAGTGCAAAAGATGCGTGAGGGAGTGTGATGGCGAACATTTATTAGTTCGCCATGTTGGGCATGATTAGTCGTGAAATAGTCTGACGAGAGCTGCTATGCCGCCCACAACCAATGTACCGACGATGCCTTGAACAATACCACTTGTTTGGCCAGAATCATGGCCTAGTTGAAAGCCTTCCTCTTTGCCTTGGTCAAACCCTTTCATTTTGCCTGCATCATACCCTCTCTTTTTGCCTGCATCATACCCTTCACCAAATCCTACGCTTTTGCCTTTCCAAAAGCCTGCTCCAAAAACTGAACTTCCCTTTGGCATTTTCAAGCTCCTTTTTATCTTTGAACCATGAATATTCTAGCCTCCATAGAGACTAAACTTTCTCTAGTTTAAAAAAAAAAAAATCTAGTCAAGTTTTCATTACCCCAAAAAACAAAAATCGTTACGACTCAGTCGGGGGCAAAGAGGGTTAAAGAACGCTGTAGGAGTTCAATATTGATCCCCTACGGGGATCCTCATTTGGGGGTGTCAACAAATCCCCCGGTAGGCGCTACGCTCCAACCGAGGGCTACAAATATTGAAGCCCTAACGGGCTTCGTAAATGGGGCTGAGTTGTAACTAAAAATCAGGTTATTGTTTGACCACTATCTAAATTCTGGGTAATTCCATGCCTGTGTGCAGCAATCTTTATACATCCTTTTAAGCACTTCCCCCTTATGTCGTTAACTGCTGCCTCTAAAGCCTGCTGCCTACATAAAAACCTCCATTATTTCAGAATTCAACTATGGGAGGAACATACATTGGTGGCTTTATTTCGTAATGTGCCTTTGCGTACATTCGCCCCTCTCTTCGGGCTCTTTGAGGGGCGAATGTGCTGTGATGGCAATCTACAATCAGATATATTCGATATCACATATGGTGAGATGGCGTGTCTCTTTGGGGGTATGAATCGTGACCGAGTCGTCGAATGTCTTGCCCAGGAGCGCCTGGCCGACAGGCGATTGATAGCTGATATGCGTATCGTCGAGCGTGTCGAGGGGGCCGACGATCTGGAATTTGAGGTCTTCGTTGTTATCTTCATCGAACACCGTGACTGTCGCGCCAAAGAAGATACGCTCACCACGCGGGAGTTTGGGGTCGATGACGGACATCTCGGCGAAGTTGTTGTTGAGGAAGCGCATGCGGCTGTCGATCTCGCGGAGGCGGCGTTTGCCATAAATATATTCGGCATTTTCGCTGCGATCGCCTTGTGCGGCGGCTTCGGCGACTTCGTTGACGACTTTGGGGCGTTCGACGGACTTGAGGTATTCAAATTCTTCTTTGAGCGCCTTGAAGCCGTCGGTAGTGATGTACATGACCATGATGAGATGCCTTTTTGTATATAGGGAAAGCTGTAAACGATATATGGAAAGTCGGTATTGTGGGAAACATATCGGGCGCGGCGTATCGCGGGAACGATAGCCGCGCCCAGTCGGGACAGGCGGACGCGTATGCCGTCAGGCATAGCGGCCGCGCAGGTGCGGCGTATCGGCCTGTGGCCGATAGCCGCGCTTCAAAAGGATCAGAGGATGACGGGGACCTTTTGGGGGTAGCCGCCCGGCGCGATGCTGAAGAGCCCCTGGTCCGTGATGCGGAGTTCGGGGATGACGGGAAGGCTCATAAAACTGAGCGCTGCCATAGGGCGCGGGTGCGTGATGCCGAGCTTTTGCGAGCAGAACTGGTCGAGGCATTGTTCCGCATCGATGACGCTCTGGGCAGGCGCGTCGCTCATGAGGCCCGCGACCGGGAGCGGAAGGGCTGCCGATTCGGAGCCGAGCACGGCGGCCTGACCGCCGCCCATGCTGCAGATGAGGCGTGCGCAGGCGAGCATGTCCGCGTCGTTTGTGCCGACAACGACGAGGTTGTGCGAGTCGTGTCCGACGGAGGAGCCGATCGCGCCGCGCTTGATGCCGAACCCCCGGACGAACGCGATGCCGAAGGCGCCGCTGCCATGATGACGTTCAAAGACGCATGTTTTGGCGATATCGCGTGCCGGATCCGCGATGATCCTGTCATCCTGGATGGCGGCGTGTTCGCGCGATTCGCGCGTGAGGATCTGCCCGGAAACGAGGTCGATGACGCGGATGTCGCAAGGCGCGCCGGCGCGTATCTGCAGGGCTTCGAGGGCGGGCAGCTTGCAGTTCATCGTGGGGTGCAGATGAGGCCGGGGCGTGTCGTGTTCGACAAGGCGGCCGTCCTGGAAGACGATCGCGCCGCGATGCAGGACGATATCCGGCTCGAAATGGACGAGGTCGGGGGCGATGACGAGGCTGGCGTCTGCGCCGGGGAACACGGCACCCAGGCGGTGCTGAAGATTGAAATAGCAGGCGGGGCTGAGTGTCGCCATCTGTATGGCCGTGATGGGATCGACACCTGCCCCGACGGCGCGTGCGACGAGGTGGTTGATATGGCCGCGAGCCTGGAGATCCGACGGATCGAGGTCGTCGGAGGCGAACATCAGGCGCGCCGTGTTCTTGCCGTTGACGAGCGGCAGGAGCGCGTCGAGATTCTTCTCGCTCGAGCCTTCGCGGATCATGACGAACATGCCGCGCCGTAGCTTCTCGCGTGCCTCATCGAGGTGCGTCGATTCGTGATCGGATTGAACCCCCATATAAATATAGGCGTTGAGCGCCGGGCCGCCGAGCATCGGGGCATGGCCGTCGAGGACGAGACCGCGCGCACGGAAATCCGCCATCTTCCTGAGGACTTCGGGATCTCCGAATAAGATCCCAGGCACGTTCATCAGCTCGCCCAGGCCGACCACCGCTTCGTGCTGCGCCGCCATGCGGAGCTTCTGGGCATCGAGCGTGGCGGGCGCGGATTCGATAGACGGATCCGTGAGCGTCGGCACGCACGACGGGATGACGAAAAAGACATCGAGATAGCCGTTGTCTGCCGCGGCATCCATCTGATAGGCGAGCCCGTCAAGGCCGGCGACATTCCCGATCTCGTGCGGGTCGGTGACGACGGCGGCAGTGCCGCACCGCGCCATCATCCGGGCGGCTTCGGGCACCGTGAGCTTCGTGCTTTCGAGGTGGATGTGCGCATCTATAAAGCCCGGATAGACATATCTCCCGGCCACGTCGATCACGCGGTCGGCTTCGTAACCCTGCCCGAGCCCGACGATCTGCGCTCCGCAGATCGCGATATCGGTGGGCTCGATCTCGCCGCTGAGGACGTTGACGAGGCGGCAGTTTTTGAGGATCAGGCCGGCTTTTTTGCGGGCGCAGGCTTCTTCACGGTAGGGCTTGTTCATTTGAGATCACCGTCGTTGAGTTTCTGGTCAATGGCTTCGGCGAACGTCTTGAGATCGTCGAAGTGGAACGTGGCGAGTCCGTCGAGCGGCGTGGGCTGGGCGTTGACAATGGCGACTTTGGCTTTGCTCTGCCACGCGCACAGGGGGATCGACGCGGCTGGCTGGACCGTCAGGGAGCTACCCAGAACGAGCATCAGGTCGCATTTCTGCGCCCAGTCAAAGCAGGCTTCGAGCGTGTCGCTGTCGAGGTTTTCGCCGTAAAAAATAATATCGGGCTTGATCACGCCGCCGCAGTCGCAATACGGCACCTTCTCGCTCATCACGGTCGGGGCGATATCGTCATAGCTGAATGTCTTTCGGCATTTGAGGCAGTGGTGGCGCGAGGGCGAGCCGTGTACTTCGAGGACGCGCTTGGAACCGGCTTTCTGGTGAAGGACGTCGATATTTTGGGTCATCACGCCGCCGATCAGCCCCTTTTCTTCAAGTTTTGCAAGCACCGTGTGCACGATACACGGCTTAAAACGATCCAGGCAGTAGCAGAATTCGCGTGCCCATGCATAGAAGATCGCGGGATCCTTTTTGAACATCGGGATCGAAAGGATATCCTCGACGTTGTAGCCCTGCCAGGGCTTTGAATAAACGCCGTCTTTTCCGCGAAAATCCTTGATTCCAGACAGGGTGGAGACGCCGGCGCCGGTAAAGACCGCCACGTCTTTGGCATTTTTGAGTGTTTTCCAGAATGATTCAAAAAGTTCGTCAGCCATAATTTGCCTCATTTGGTGTGATGTGAATGCCCTGAACAAGCCGGGATATTTTATCGCATTTTGAGGATATGGACGACAGTATATTTGAAGCGCGGGATTTAAAATCCGTTTGGGGCGCGGCTATCCTGCGTGCGCAGGATACGCCGCGCGTGCCGGGCTATGGTCTGCGACCATACGCCCGGCATCTCTGCCGCCGCAACAAAGTGCGGTCACGGCGGCGCTGATGCGCGTGAACTGCTTGATGGGCTTGCCGAAAGCCGCCGCAACAAAGTGCGGTCACGGCGGCGCTGATGCGCGTGA
>JAFZFY010000250.1 GCA_017555665.1 Pseudomonadota bacterium
CAAGAACTTTTGAATTTGGAAACAACTTTTTGATGGTATTCATGCTATTTGCGCCATCCGATGAGCCTTCGTGCGAGAATAGGACGACAATCGTCTTACCGCTAAAGTCGTATTCTTCCGCAAACGTCCATACCGCCATGGGGGCATCATACCACCATACCGGAAAGCCAAGATATATCGTATCATAATTCTTCATGGCTTCGGGAGATATATGCTCAGATAACTCAGGGCGTACACCTTTTTCGAGTTCTTCTTTTGCACGCTCTGTTGTATCTGAATACTCTTTTGGGTATTCATCTTTTACCAGTATTCTGAACAACTCGCCACCAGTCTCGTCAGCAACCCATTCAGACAACGTCCTCAAATGTCCAGACCATGTCATATAAGCGACGAGTACTTTACTCTCGCCTTTGACCGTTTCTTCGGGTTTATTATCAACCGGCGTCCTTGCGGCACAAGCAGAAAATGCTGCCAAAAAGAGCAAACCAAAAGCCAATGCTGCGATGATAAATAGTTTGCGTTTCATAAATTATCTATTTCCCTTTCATTAAATCTTTCCCCGCATTCCAGGCCTGACCGGCCTTTTCAGTGGCAAGATAATAGCCATGCTGGAATTGGTCAAAAATGAGTGCATTCAGTTTGAGCGGATTGATTTTGCCGTTCTCATCCAATACTTTTTCATCGGCACTGACATTGATAATTTTACCGATCACAGCAAATAAATTGTTAGTTTGTACAATTTCTGCCAGTTCACATTCCATCGCGACGGGGAATTCATCGATAATCGGTGCATTGACAACTGAACTTTTGGTCGCATGAAATCCTGTTCTCTCGAACTTGTCGTTGATTTTATTGCCGCTTGCAATGCCAAAGAAATCTGCTTCGGCGATATGGTCTTTGTCGGCAAGGCTTACAGTAAAGGCTTTGACTTTGCGGATGTTTTGGGTCGTTTTGTGTTCGTCGTCGATAATGAGCGCGATTTTGTCCATATCGCAAATCGTGCCCCAGGCAGCATTCATCACATTGACTTTGCCGTTCTCGTCATAAGCGGCGATCATTAGGACGGGCATGGGAAAAAGTGCGGGTTGTGCTCCAAGAGATTTCTTCATAACGTCTGGCTCCTATGTTTTTGTCATTCACCTTTGGGAATGATGCTTGAGAAATATATATTTACAGAAAACACTACAACTGATTGTTTGCCTTTTGTATATCGCTCACCTTGATTTCAGGGTGGCGATAGCGAGCATTTGGATTCTTTTCGCCCTTGGTCAATATAATTGCCTTGTGCGGGCAGTTGTGTACACAGGCGAAGCACAGCTCGCAATCTCCCTTGGGAACGGCACGTTCAACTTCGATTGTATAATTGGCTTTGGGACAGACTTTTGTACAAATCCCACAGGTGATGCATTTATCCGTCACCGTGAACCAATCTTCGGCTTTTGCTGTGAGTCCAACACCACCAAAAGTTGCATTTGCGCGTTGCAAAAACTCAGCATGTTGCTGACGCTCTTCTTCTGTGACGGGTTCGTGTTCTTTTTTGCGATTGTCGATGTCCGCTTTGATTTTAGCGAGGTTCTCGGGAATATGCTTGTCGATAGCCTTTTGTTCATTCATATCGAAATTCGGCAGCCAGTTGTCGACCATAACAATTGTAGAAATATAATCGAACGGATGTGCGGCCTCTTTGCTGACTTCGTCCCATATTTCGACGGCATTGCATTTGCGTGCACCATACGTTAAGACTGCAAACAGATAATCACATTTGAGCTGGACTTTTTTAATAAATTCACGAACCATATTGGGCGGCATGTGCCCATAAATCGGATAGACGATGCCGATTTCTTCGGCTTCATAGCTCAATTCGCCCTTTTTCATGGCCTGAGGGATGCTGACGGTATTGTCAGAGAGTTGGCGAGCAATATACAGACTGTTTCCTGTTCCCGTAAAGTAGAACACGAGACGTTTGACTTTTTCCGCCTTACCCGAGGCTTCGGCATTCTCAGCATGATTGTTGGAATTATCAATTTTGGGCGTATCTGCATCTTTGGGAGACTCTGCGGGCGAATTCTGAGTATTCCCCGGTTTGCATCCAGTCAGAGATGCCAAACCGCCTATCGCGACAGCACCTGCCGCTGCACCCATGAGTTTTAATGCCGCTCTTCTCGATATGTTTTCACTCATCTGTCCTATTCTCCTTCGTTAATGATTTTTTCATCTCGATGTTTACCTTAAACATTTCTTTGCCCAATCAGCAACCTCGCGCTCACTGTCTGCAGCACGACTGCCGTTGATGGCCAGGCATTTGCCGACGTTTGCACCGACACAAATTTTTTTTAGATCGCGATCGCTGTGCCCAAGTCCGCTGCCTTCGTGCGTCATCAGGCCAAAGACATTTTTACCGTTCCAATCTAACTTTTCGAGCAATCCCAATACTGCGCAGGGATACGTTCCCCACCAGCACGGACCACAGACGAAAATATTATCGTAGTCCGCAATACTGTCGAGCATCTTTTTGAGTGCAGGGCGTTCCCCGCTTTTGATTTCGGCTTTGGCTTCTTCGGTGCAGGTCGTATAATCCTTGGAGTATTCTTTGACGGTTTCGACCTCAAAGACATCCGCACCGACTGCATTCTTGATGAAATCGACACAATATTCTGTATTACCTTTAGCTATGCTTCGAATCGAACCGCCAAAGTAGTTTTCGCCACGACGTGAATAATAGATAACGAGGTTCTTTGCCATGATGTGTCTCCTTTTGAAATGATTATTCATGAATCTTCCACCCACAAATCATCTTGACAAATTCTGGGTCGAAATGATTGACGATCTCACTGTGGCCAATATCTAACTTTGCAATAACTTGCATATCTTCCTCAGATAGTACAAAATCCCATATATTGATATTCTCTACCATGCGCGATTTATGGACACTCTTTGGAATCACCACCACACCGCGCTGAACATTCCAGCGCAGAATGACCTGCGCAGCCGTTTTATGATATTTTTCGGCGATATCACACAAAACCGGATGCTTAAAAATGCCGTGTTTACCCTCGGCAAATGGCCCCCATGCTTCTGGAATGACGCCAAATTCATTCATCACTTTGAGCGCATCCTCCTGCTGGAAAAACGGATGCAGCTCGACCTGATTGACTGCCGGAATTACATTTGCATGCAAACAAAGATCTGCCAATACATGCGGATAGAAATTGCTCACACCGATCGCCCGGATTTTTCCCGCCTTATACAATTCTTCCATGGCGCGCCAGGCACCATAATAATCGCCAAAAGGCTGATGGATTAAATATAAATCGATATAATCCAGCCCGAGTTTTTGACGTGATACCTCAAACGCCGCCTTGGCAGCCTCATATCCGGCATCCTGAATCCACAGTTTTGTCGTGATGAACAAATCCTCACGTCTCACCGTGCCATTCGCCATCTTTCGCGCAATCGCCCGCCCGACCGATTCTTCGTTCTTATAGGCCGCCGCCGTATCAATGAGCCGATACCCCGCATCTATCGCATCCACCACCGCCTGCTCCGTCACATTGCCGTCGGGCACCTGAAACACGCCAAAACCTTCCATCGGCATCTTTACGCCATTATTCAGTGCTGCATACTCCATTTTATCCTCCATCTCGCCAAATACTGTCAAATCAATCCCGACTCCATCGGGTTCATGCGCATTTGATAACGTCAATTGGCAATCATGTACAATAATACTTTTGCAATCTAGTATGCGTTTTTGTTATACTGGATCACCTATTGCCTTTCGGGCGACCACGCGGTGTCGCCACTACAGGCAATACGGCTCGCTTTTCGGCCTATTGGCGGTGATGGAAGAGACGTGCGGATCGCGCGTCTCTATCCATCGTCCGCCAATACGGCCTTTTGGCCGCCTCGCTATTGGTTTTCGGGCGATCACATGGGGTCGCCCGCAAGCGAGCAAGCCGCCGGTACCTTCAACTGCAAAGGGCACATCATTAATTTCATGCCTTGAATCCGCGTCGTCTATCTAACTTCCGACAGCGACGCTGATTTTTCCTGACTCGATCATTTGCCTTCTCTCAGTCTGAAAATACATCTATGTGCAGGAGTGCGGTAGCACATATTGCAGCTCACACATTTCGAGGGAGACGTATTGCCGCTCTCCCAGCGGTTTATCAGGTCAGGCTCCCTTACCAATGGACGGGACAACGAAAGATACGCAATATCGGTGTCATTCAGTATCCTGTTCATATTCTCCATGCTGCGATGGCCGCCCACCAGTATCACAGGGATACCCACATTTTTCGCGAGTGCGGCGGCATACCGCCTGAAATAGGCTTCGTTGACACCGGCCTTGATACCGACTGCCGATGTGCCGTTTCCGCTTACCTCGATACTGTCAAGAAATTCCGCACAGGCAATGCTGACGCGCATGCTGCCATTCTCATCAAGACCGCCCTTCACAAAGTCACTGGAATTGATCTTCATGGAGATGTGCAGATCGGGATGATTAGCCCTGATAGCCTTTGCAATGTCGATGATAAGCGTTTCTGGGGTATTCGTCTGATGATTGTGCGCGGGGCTGATATATCTGCTCAAAAAGAAACCGTGGGCTGCGTGTATCTGCACTCCGTCATAGCCTGCAAGAACAGCTTTGTCAGCCGCCTTGACGAACAGTTCCCGGACAGCGTCGATGTCGGCCGATGACAGCGCATCGATCTTTTTGCCCTGATATTCATCCATGGCAAGCTGGACAATGACGGGCACATGATGAGCGTGTACGGTATCGGTCAGGCGTCTGTGTTCGGGGATGAGCACGTCATTCGAGAGCCTTGCCATACCGGCATGGGGGTAGTCATCTTCATAAACAGAAGTAAATTCATTGATGATGCACCCCACGCCTCCTGCCGCAAGCTCGTCATAGATACGGTAAATCTCCTCCCCGAAGTGCCCCTCCGCATCCGCAAGGGCTTCCCAGGTTGCGGATCGGATAAGACGGTTTTTGAGGGCGAGATTTTTCATTCTTGTTTTATCAAAGACAGTCTTCATTCTTCATCCTTTCTATATAAAATGCAATGAGGCGCGTATTGGCAATGCCAATAGCGCCGACCGCCGTGCGTATCGCGCAGCGATAGCACGGCAACACAAAACGCAAGTATGTCCCAATCATTCCCGAGATAATATCTTTTCTGCCATGCGTTTTCCCGCATCAAAAGCAGTTTGCACATCCTGTGACCAGTGTTCCTCGTGGTATTTTTCCTTATTAAAGTCGGCAAAACCGTCCATATCATAACGATCATAATTCTTAACCTGCATGGTGTTCAGGGCTTCGATTCGCTCAGGTTTTCCAAGTGAAACCGCAAGGAGAAGCTCAAGCTGGTCCTGGCCCGGACGGATGGATTGCATGTGGGGGCCGTAAGCATTCATCGTATATATAACGGCAGTCGGCATGTGTTTTGGGGCATGTACGGACATATCATTGTAGGAGAGCCAGGGATAAATCAGCCGTTCCATAAAGGCATCCAGCTGCGCTGTCGCCCTGCCGAAATAAACGGGAGTTGCCAATACCAGACCGTCCGCGTATGCAGCCTCGCCCAATACATCGGTCAGACCATCCTTTCGGGCGCATACATCATGGAATTTGCTTCCTCGCACTTTGCATGCCAAGCACGCCACACATCCTTTGTATTCCAGATCATAGAGCCGAATGGTTTTAACCTCGATTTGGTCACTCGCAGATTTGGCGCCTTTCGCAAAAGATTCTATCATTTGCGCGGTATTCATGTTCTTTCTTGGACCACCGTCAATAATTATTATTTTTTTCATATTTCTTCTCCTTATAAACTGGCACCGAGTTGCCTGGCTTCGTCGAGTTTATCTCCGCCAAGAACTGTGCCGAGATTCGGCCATCCACCCATTCGCTGACATTGCCAGCCATATCATAAATGCCATGGACGCTATAATCTTTCGGATAACTACCAACATCAAACGGATTGGAGGTAACAGCACCGACAGTCTTGGGATGAGGAGCATATTCCCCTTCCGTAATCTCATTCCCCCAAGGATAAGATTTTATCTCCGCCCCCATCGCTGCATACAGCCACTCCTCTGGCTTGGGCAAACGCATACCATTATCAGCACAATAAGATTCCGCATATTCACGCTCCATCACAAATGCAGCGTTCAAAGAATATTTGCCATTCTTCAAATACGAATCCATATGTTTCTTAAGTTGTTCATTTTTGCAAATCCCTTCATCAAAACATGACTTAAGCTGCCCCAATGTGACTTCATATTTTTGAATAAAAAATGGCGATATAGAAATCCTTCTAAGTACAGATGCATCACAAGCAGGATCCGCAACTTCACAAGGCATATATCCTTCAAGTACTGTTCCATGTTCCCCAATAGCAACAAGCTCATTCGGAATCACATCATCAGCAAACGCATTAAAGGAAAGCACGCAGAAAATTACTACCAATAATACACTAAATTGCTTTTTCATCGCCAGGCTCCTGTGATTCAAGTGCAGATTTTCTCCGCATCTCTTCTAAGTATTATCTTTTTTAAGTTTCTGAATATATTGTTCTCTAAATTCCGCTCGACGCGCTTCAAGGATCTTTTCTGTCGCCACCTGGCGCGATTTTTCCGCACTCATGGGCATGGCATCACGACGCCATTCGGGAATCACAAAGGCCTTCCATTCCCCCGAGCAAGCAAGCGAACGACTAATCGGCTGGCCAATCGGCGCGGTCTTCAAGAACTCGATTGTCTCTGGGCACGAGAAAATCAACCCATCTGCAGCAGTAAACGGCCCAAGCTGCGCCGGTTCATCGGTATTTTCTCGTTGATGCGTCACAAATGCAAAATTGAAATGCTTGGCATCCATCGGATGACCGTCGGTATTCTGCATAAGCGGCCCATACGTCAAATGCTTCGCGAGCGCTGGCGGATCGATATAATTGTACCCCATCTGCGCGCCATTTGCCAATCCCCAGGCCGCAACCAGCGCAGGTATGGTATTCTCATTCTTAATCAGCGCATAATCGACCGTAAAAGCCACCGGTTCAAAAAATATATCGGGATGCGCCGCGATATATGCATCAATCTCTTCAGGCGCAACCGTATAATTCGGATAGGGCAAACGGCTCACATTCGCCTTGGCAAGCGCTTCCTTAATCGCAAGACTGCGCTCTGCTGGCGAAAGATAACTCTTATCCTGCGCCACTTGCGCCATGCGGATAATCTGTATAAGGCTCCATATCCGGTTAATCTCAAGCGATGAATTGTCCTCAAGCTGGCGAGCAAACGGAGGAAGCCAAGCCAACGAAAAATCAATATCACTGACTTTGAGATACTCACTGTTGACATCCGCAAGGATTTCATCCGCCTGCTGCGTCTGCGCTGCTTGATCCTGTCGGGACTGACAGCCCACAAGTGTAAAAAGCGCCAACATGACGAAAATCGCTGCTCTTTTCATGACTTCTCTCTTTAACCACATGCGCCTAAAGTAATGCTCGAGGGGGTAGCGGCGTATGCGCGCAGCCAGTAGACAATATGTAGTGACCTCACGTTGCATCTCTCGTGGATTTACCTGTAGACTGCATCGTGTGAAATAACCCGCGGTAACAGGGTTTACCGCACTGCAAGGAGGTCACTGAAATGGAAGCTAGCACAAATCGTAGTGA
>JAFZFY010000251.1 GCA_017555665.1 Pseudomonadota bacterium
AGGCATCCTTTCGGATGCCTTTTCTATTATTGGAAGATGACCTTTTGAACCTCGCCACCAGCGAGCACGACACTGCGTTCATTGACCGCAGAGTCATTCGTACATGTGATCTTATAGCTGCCAGCCGGCATGTCGATCTTCTTTGGCGTCGAGCCATAAACCTTGCCATTGATGGCGATCGTGCAAGGCGGTTTGCCTGCGATCTGCAGGATACCCGGCGCATTGTTGACAGCAGGCGCAGCAGGTTTCGGGGTTTCTGCCTTGGGTTCAGGTTTCGGTTCTTTAGGCTTAGAGGGCTTGGGCTGCGAAGGCTCGGTCTTCTTGGCGACAGCCGGAGCCGCCTGTGCAGGCGCAGGCTGAGCAGGCGCGACGGCCGGTTCAGCTGTTGCGGCAACGACAGCCGGCGCTGCCCCTTGCGTATTGAACACCATCAGCTCGGGCGTGTTAATCTTCTGATTACATTGCGGATGCCAGGGTTTCTCCCTGCGCTCTTTGCCGTCGACGATAATGATGCTGTACTCAGCATCCTTAGGCAGATTCTCCAGCAGAACGCCTTTCTCATCCACCTTGCCCTTAAAGGATTCGTTTGTACGGCGGTTCACGACCTCATACTCGGCTTCCACAGGGCTCACGCTCAGGCGCAAAGCAACCGTCGCCGCGCAAAGCTGGAATGCCACAGATTCCTGCGTATTCCGCACCGTCACCTTGCGCTCTTCCGTCACATAACCGTCCTTCGAGACCTTGACGAAATGCTCTCCCGGCGTGATGTTGCGCTTTTCAAACATGTGGTTGCCCTCAAGCTTGACACCATCCAGATAGACATCCGCCATATCGACATCGACCTGAATGCGCAACATATTGCTCGTCATCGCCTCAAGCCGTATCTCGACTTCGGAGCCATCGCGACTTGCCCTGAACGAATTGCTATACGGCTTGTAGCCGTCAGCCATGATGAACACGTGCGTGTCGTTGCGAACAGAAAGGCTGCTCGCATCGAACGTCGAGTTGTTGATCGTCTGCGGGGTCTGTTCATCGATCTGAAGCGTGAACGGCACATCATTCGGATAAACGGTAAACTTGATCACGCCGTCATGCGTATCGCGCGCATAAAACAGGATATACGCAGCAATCGCGACAATGATCGTCACGAGGATGATCACGATCGCGGCAAACACGTTCCGACTGGAGCTCTTCTTGCGGATCCCCGGCGCGGACAGCATCGTCTCATGCCCTTTGACGACCACGACGCCATTACCGGGCGCGGTGACCGCCGGCGAGGCGACCATAGACTTGCGCGGTGCGGCAACCCGTTTGTCATTCTTTACGGGAGCCGAAATGATATCGTTCACATTGATATTGGCATCGGCCTTGACCGCGTTGCCATTCTTTGTCGAAAACACGATATCGCCGCTCGGCGGCTGAAAATCATCGAGTTCCTTATAGATAGCCTGTTTCGGCGCGACCTTGTTAGCACTCGGCGGCTGCACCGCCTCATACTGAATGCCGCTCATCTTGTGGACATTCTGCTTGTCATAGAAGGATGTCTCATCCTCCGGAGTCGCACTCGGCGCACGAGACTGCACGAGCACATCGCGCGTCAGTTCCTTGTAGAACTCCATCTTCTTCTGTTCGAGCAGGATTTCTTGCGAGAACATCGAGTGCATAAACTCACTCAGATCTTTCGCCGTATAATAAATCCCCTGGCTGAACATGAAACGCTGCAGCGCTTCCTGAAGCTCACTGGCGGTCTGGTAACGCTGGCTCACGTCTTTTTCGAGCGCCTTGAGCACGATATCCTCAAGCGCCTCCGGAATATCCGAATTATACAGCGTCGGAGGGCTCACCTCCACCTTGCGGATCTTCTCAAGCGTCTCAAAATCGCTCTGACCGAGGAAAAGGCGCTTCAGCGTCAACAGCTCGAACAGCACGATGCCGAGCGCAAAAATATCGCTGCGACGGTCGATATTCGTCTTTCCAGACACCTGCTCAGGGCTCATATAGCTGAACTTGCCCTTCAGAATGCCTACCTGCGTCGCCGATGACTTGTTCGTCGCCTTCGCGATGCCAAAATCGATCAGCTTGCACTCGCCGTCATAGCTCAACAATATGTTCTGCGGGCTGATGTCACGGTGAATGATGTTCATCGGCTCGCCGTTCGCATCCTTCTTGTTGTGCGCGTAATCAAGCCCCTCACAGATCTTGCTCACCACAAAGCAGACCATGCCGATATCAAGCTTGCGCCCCGTACGCACACATCGGTCAAATATCACACGAAGATCATGACCGGGCACATATTCCAGCGCAATATAGTACTCGTCATTGATGTTCCCTAGGTCAAATATCTGCGCAATATTCGCATGTGTCAGCTGGCCGGCTATCTTCGCCTCGTCGATGAACATCGAGATAAACTCTTTGTCCTCGGCGATCGACGGCAGAATCTTCTTCACCGCCACGATACGCTCAAAGCCTTCCACGCCGAACGTTTTCGCCTTATATACCTCCGCCATCCCGCCGGTATTCAGCTTCTCAAGCAGAAAATAATCGCCAAATGGGATGGGTTTCGCCAATACGCCCATGGTCATCCTTCCTTTTAGCGCACTTTTCCCTACATCGGGACCGTGTGCAGACAAAAATCCTTTCTTACTTTACTATGACTTCATATTCTGCGCAAGCAATCGTATTGGATCCTTGTCAATTTCATGCGACTTTTCCCGCCCCTTGCCGCTATAATCCCGTGCCGGCAGGCTATCGGCACAGCCGATACGCCTGCCACGCTCGCCTATCGGCTGCGCCGATACGGCTCGCAATTCCTTTTTCCCTCACATCATGGAGCCCTCTATGCCAAGATCCTGTTTCATAAACGGTTCCGTCATCTCCGGAAAACAGACACTCAGGACAGATGTCCTCGTCGAAAACGGCATCATCACCGCCCTCGGCGACCACGACGCGTTCGCGCTTTCCCCCGACGACACGATCATCGACTGCACCGGCAAGCTCATCCTTCCGGGCCTCATCGACGCGCACTGCCACATCCAGCTCGACACCGGCATCTTCCACACCGAAGACGACTGGTGGAGCGGCTCGCAGGAAGCCGCTCGCGGGGGCATCACGACCGTCATCGACTTCGTCGGACCCAGTCCTGGTGAGGATCTCAGGCACGCGCTCGACTTCAGACTCGATCAGGCCAAAAAGAGCCTCATCGACTACACGTTCCACATGACCGTCCTCGACGACACCGAGCAGAGCCTCGCCGGCATCGACAAATGCCCTGAGTGGGGCATCTCCTCGCTCAAGATCTACACGACCTACCGCCCCAACTACTATCTCGACGACCTCGCGATCCTACACATCCTCGAGCGTGCAAGGGACGCCGGGCTCGTCACGCTCATACACTGCGAAAATGACGCGATCGTCACGCATGCCGCACAGGAAGTGCGCAAGAAATTTGACCTCACCAAACCCGGCATGCTCTGGAAGCTCTACCCGCTTCTCAGACCGGAAATCGCCGAAGTCGAAGCCGCAGAACGCATGATCCGCCTTGCGCACTATACACAGGCCCCGGTCGTCATCGCGCACAACTCCTCGGACGAAACCGTGCGAGCCGTCGCCAAGGCCAAAGAATTGAACTGGCACGTCTACAACGAAACAGCCCCGCAATACCTTTGCCTGAACAACCACGACAATTGCAACGCAGCCCCGCACTATTTCTGCCAGCACAGCAGCTGTTACGCCCAAGAAACAGAAGATACCGAGCAGGAATCCTGGCGCTATATCCTTCAGCCGCCGCTCCGCTTCGATATCACATGCGATGCGCTCTGCGAAGAAGTCAATGACGGCCATGTCGATATGCTCATCACCGACCACTGTGCCTACACGCGCGCGCAAAAACTCGCCGATCCAACCTGCTCACCCGGCGGCCTGCCCGGATTCGAGACGCTCCTGCCCGTCTCTGCCGCCATCGACGGCATGACCTGGCAACGCCTGGCACAGATGCTGTGCGAAAATCCCGCGCAAATCTACGGCCTCTGGCCGCACAAAGGCTGCATCGCCCCCGGCTTTGACGCAGACCTCATCATTATCAAGGACGAAACCTATACCCTCGACGAATCAAAACTTCACAGCTTTGCCGGCTATTCGCCGTTCCACGGACACAAGGCGCGCGGCATCATCGAGCGCGTGTTCCGACGTGGCGAGGAAGTCGTGAGAAATGGGGAGATCTTGGGAAAAGAAGGCACCGGGATGTTTTTGCACGCCAAATGCCGGCAATAGCCCCATCACGCGCGGCGTATGCAACGCATAGCCGCGCCCCAAAACGAAAATGCGCGGCGTATGCAACGCATAGCCGCGCCCCAATGTAGAGACGTGTCGTGACACGTCTCTATGACGTAAAAATTACAACCCGTAACCGGCCTTGTCCTCCACGGGGACGAGGATTCGCGTCTTCATGGCGGGGATGCTCACGTTCACGATATTGCCGGAAACATTGACGGTATAGCTTGTATCGAGGAGATCGACGAGCTGGCCGCTCGACCACGGCACCTGCATGCCGGTGCCCAGCTTGCCCTGCATCGAGACTGCCTGAGACTCGTTCGTGTTGATGGCGACGAGCGCGGATTTGCCCTCATACGTGCGGCTGAAGGCATACAGACCGGCATCTGCGCCACTCGTTTCAGGCGAATGCCACACATTGTCGTTGACGGTGCCACGGCGAAGGGCGGGCACTGCCTTGCGGATGCGGATCAGCTGCTGAAGATGCAGGAAAAGCGGGTTACCCGTATCCCACGCCTGATAGGTCGTGTAGCCGAGTTCGGGCACGCGCGTGAAAATCGAAGCCGTGCGATCCCACATATCCTCACGGTTGCCAGGATCGTTGCCGCCCATAAAGCCCTGCTCCGTGCCGTAATAAATGCACGGAATGCCGCGCTGCATCACGAGGAAAGAGAGCGCATTCTTGAGCGAATCGACACCTTTGATGTCGGAACGGTCGAACAGATAGCGGCCGACATCGTGGTTATCGAGGAAGTTCACGAGCAAATCGCGCGGACCGACGCCCTGGCCGTTGGCATCGACGACGCCATTGACGCGCGGCGTGGTGCTGAACAGCGCGTGACGGCCACCGGAATTCCAGGTGTAATCCCAGCCATAGAGCTGCGACGTGCCGTTCTGCCGGCTGCCATTGCCGCAATAGGGCGCCGTGTTGCCCGGACCGCATTTAATCGAGTTATCAATCGCGTATTTCTGCGAGAAAAGAAAGACCGAGTCGACCGAATTTTCGTTCTCGACATAGCTCTTGAGCAGGATGTCGTTGCCGTCGAACGCCTCGCCAAACATCAGGAAGTTGTTCTTGCCGCGGTCTTTGGCGTGCTGGCGGATGGCTGCCGCGAAATACTCCCAGAATGAGTATTCGACATGCTTGAGCGTGTCGATGCGGAAGCCGTCGCAGTCGGTCACATCGATCCAATACGAAAAGACCTGCACCATCGCCCGCCGGACATCCTCGCGCTCGGTCGCAACGTCCTTGAGACCGCCGGGGAAGTCGCCGAGAAGCGTCTGGTCATTCTGGCAATAGCCGCGAGACTTGCCATCGAGGAAACCGCCGTCCGTATAATCGTAATTCGTGAGGTTACGCGGGCATTTACAGCTCATGCTGCTGTAATCAGTACATCCGTCGGCACCTGCGTCGTAATCGTAGGTGCGGCCGCGCTGATGATACCAGTTCGGATTGGCGAAGCCCATCTGCTCGATCGGTGTCGTGATCTTGCCATCGCCATCGAGATCGATATTTTTCGGGCCGGGGGCCATGCGGCTGATGTTCGGCATATCGAAGAACACGATCGGCGCCTGACCGGAAATGCCCATCGAGGTATAGGCATCGATACCGTGTGCCATGAAGTCCGGGTCATATTCGGTCATACGGGAAAGGTCGCCATCCGTATAGGTCGACCCCTTGTCCTTATCGCCGCGGCCAGCGAGCCATTCATTGGCCTGCCCGTTCATGTTCACGTCATAGAAAAAGACCTGACCGACGTGATTCGTCACGATATCGAGGATCAGCTTCATGTTGCGCTTGTGAAGCTCATCCGAAAGGCGGCGCAGTGTCGCAAGATCGCCGAAATGCGGGTTATGCTTGAGAAAATCGACCGTCCAGTAACCGTGATACGAAGCAAAACCGGCATCTTCCTCGACGTTTTTCACGGGCGGGGAGATCCAGAGCGTCGTCACGCCGAGCGCCTGGAGATAATCGAGCTTGTCGATGATCCCCTGCCAGTCGCCGCCGTGATAACGGCTCAGCGAGCGTGTATCCACGTTGAAATCGTTGTTGATATCGCCGTTATTGAAGCGGTCAACGATCAGCTGATATATGACTTCGTCGCGCCAGTCCTGAACATGGGTGCCAAGCCGGATACCGGGCGTATTGGGCGCAGTCGGAAGATCATCAGCTTCCACACACCCAATCATCGATGCACCGGCCGCAAGACACAGAATTAATGCCGCAGATGACGCAAATCGTTTCAGGCGTCTTTTCATCTACATCCCTATTAGGAAGCGAGGGCGGCGCGCCGCCCCCGGACTGATTATAGCTTGCCGCCGCCAAACAGGCCGCCGCGACCACCCATAAGAGAAGGCTTCGAAGGTTCAGGAGCTGCCGCTGCTGCTGGGCGTTTCGGACGGTTCGACTGCTTGGCCACGGGCTTCGGATCTGCCGCCTGTTTCACCATCGACACCTTGACGCTCATGATATCTTCATTGTCCTGCACGAATGCGACCGCACGGGAGTTCACTTCCTCAGAAAGGTTGTAATAGAGCCCGGAATCCTCATAATGGCCGCGGTCAAACACGCCAAACACGAAGCACCCCGCACCGGCGAGTATGGCCATCAGCGCCACGATACCGGCGATCATCGGCACCTTCGACTTCTTCGGCTCGGCATTACGCGCGCGCTCTTCAAGCTGCAGCTTTTCGAGCTCGATCTTCTGATGCTCCTGAAGGGCAAGCGCTTCTTTCTTGGCCTCCGCTTTGCGCACGCGCTCGGCCTCCTCCGCGCGAATGCGCTCCTCTTCCGCGCGCTTCTGACGCGCCTCCTCCTCCAGGTCGATGATGCCCGCCTCGATGTCTTTCTGACGCTGAAGCTGGGCCTGCATCTCTTCCTGATGGTGTTTCAGGTCTTCCTGGGCCTGCTGTTCCGCCATCAGGGCCTGCTCGCCTTCCAGGCGCATCATCTCCTCTTCGTGTTCCTTCTGGAGACGGGCCTCCTCTTCCTGGCGTTTGCGCATCTCTTCCAGACGGATGCGCTCTTCTTCTGCCGCAGCCGCCGTATCGTCGAGAATATTGCTCATCAGATTGTGCACGCTCTCACCGCCGACCTTGCCCTTGGCGGGACGCCGTGTGCGTTCACGATCCCTCTTGACTGACATCTCTGACCGTCTGTCCAACGATTCATCCATAGATTCCATCGCCATCCGCGTATCTCCTGATCGTTCAGCGCGCACTACGCGCGCACTCCTTGAATCACTCTAACATTTTTTCGGCTCGGTTGTGAAGTCAGTTATCCTTCGTCTCCAACTGAATACCGACCCGGACGTTGCCGCGATCGTCGATCTGCTCTTCAAAATCGACATTCACGATATCCCAGTTCTCATCCGGATAGCACTCCTTCTTGCGATCCACCATCAGCCTGAGAAGGTTCTGCAAATTCGTCGCGCCTTTGGCTGACTGGTACAGCACCGCCACCGCCTCCGGGCCGCAGTTCACGGCATTCCAGATATTCTTCGCGAGATCGAGCGATGCCCTGAGCTTGTCTTTGCCAGCCTTCTGCGTCAGCGGCTGCGAGAACATCATGAACTTCATATCCCGGCTGCCGCTCATCGAACGCGCCGGACGCCCCGTCATGACATCCTTCGGACGGCTCAGTGCCGATGCGCGATCCATCTCGACGCCTTCCATTTCGCCATAACCGCTCTCTTCCGAAGCGGATGGCTTGCGCGTCAACGGCTTGCGCTCATAGTTGTTCGCAGACATGCCAGCCTGCGGCATCGCGCCAGCCTGCGGCATCGCGCCAGCCTGCGGCATCGCGCCAGCCTGTGGCATCGCGCCAGCCTGAGGCATCCCCATGCCCATCGGAGCCATCCCGGCAGCCCGCGCCCCCATCTGCCCTTGCAGATGACGCGGATACGGTATGCAGTCGCCTTCCTCGATCACCGGCGACACGCCGG
>JAFZFY010000252.1 GCA_017555665.1 Pseudomonadota bacterium
AGCACATAGCCGCGCAGGGGGAGGCTTCCCCCTGCCCATAAAAGAAGCGTTCGGATATGCCGGCCATTGGGTCGGCTTTTTTGTGTGCCTGGTGCGCGATGTGCGGAGTTTCCTATGATGTTTTTTGAGAATTTGGGCAGTTCCGAAATCGTCTGTGCCGGGGATTCGGCACGCGTGCGGGATCGCGAGCGTCATGTGTCCGAGCTGCTGGAGCAGATCGCGCATGACCGCAGTGCGTCGACGCTTGAGCGCATCATCAAGCGCGGGCGTATGACTGCGGAGGCGCGTGTTCAGGGATTGTGCGATGCGGATGCCCCCCTTTGGCGGATCGGCGAGTTTGAAGGATTGGCGCGTCCGGCTGAAGGGCATACGCGCCCGTATCGTCTCGGCGTGATCTGTGCGCTCGGTGTCGTTTGTGGGCGGCAGTGCGTGGTGATTGCCAACGATAATACGGTTGCGGCCGGAGCGTGGTGGCCGGGCTCGCCCGAAAAGATTGTGCATGCGCTTGATGTCGCGATGCGCCTGCGCGTGCCTGTGATTTATCTTGTGGAATGTGCGGGGCTGTTTTTGCCGAAACAGGCCGAGACTTTTGCAGGCGAGACGGGGGCGGGCGCGATATTTAGGCGGCAGGCAGAGTTGAGCCGGGCGGGGATTGTTCAGGTTGCCGGTATTTATGGCGATTGCATCGCTGGCGGCGGTTATATGCCGCTGATGTGCGACAAGATCGTGATGACGGCGCAGGCGACGCTCTGTATCGGCGGCGCATCGCTGAACGCGTATTCCAAAGGGCAGGTCGGGGCTGCGCCGGGGACGGCTGCGACGCATGTCCATTTTTCAGGCTGCGCGGAGAAATGCGTGCCTGACGATGCTGAGGCGCTGGCGACGCTCCGTGCCTGGATCTCGCGGCTGCCATCGCCTGCATGCGCTTTTTATCGGGTTGCGGAGCCGTTTGCGCCGGCCTTGCCGGCTTCGGATCTGTACGAGATCCTGCCGGCAGATACCTCGCGCGGCTATGACGTGATTTCGGTCATCGCGCGCCTGGTTGACGCTTCGCAAGGACGGCTTTTGCTTGAAAATACAGGCCCTGAGATCGTTGCGGTACAGTCGCTTGTTGACGGTCTTCCGGTCGTGTGTATCGCCAATCGCGCCGAGAATATTGTCTCTGAGGATCGCGTGCTCGCCGGTGGCGTGCTTTACCGCGATGGCATCGAAAAGATGCGCCGTGTGGCCGAGGCCGCGCAGTCGGACGGCGTGCCGGTGATCTGGATACAGGATGTTTCCGGCTTTGATATTGGCGCGGAAGCCGAACGCGAGGGGCTTCTGAAGTATGGCGCGATGCTGCTTCGCGAGATTTCGGATGCGCAGTCGGTGCCGCATCTGACGGTTGTGTTGCGCAAGGGCTCGGGGGCCGGCTATTATGCGATGAAAGGCGCGCCGTTTAAGCCTGCGCTCGTCGTCGGGACTGCGCTTTCACGTGTGGAGGTCATGCAGCCTGAAACGCTCGCAGGCACGCTCTACGACCGGAAGCTCGCGGATCCGCTTCTCGATGCGGAAGCGCGTGCGCGTCTGGAAGCGGCGCGTCAGGCGCTTGTGGAAGTGCAGCAGGCGGCGTCCGATCCCGTTCAGGCGGCTGCGCGCGGCGATTTGGATATGCTCGTGTCACTCGATGCTTTGCGAGACCTAATGGTCACGTTTGTGCGCGCGGCTTATCAGGCACCGGTATCGGTCAAGCCTATCAGGCTTTGGAATCTCGCGGCGCTCTGATTTGATGTGTGTTGCGCCGCTATCGGCAAAGCCGATACGCGCCGCTTTGCGCCCGGCTATCCGCGTTGCGGATACGCCGGGCGTTTATTTTGCTTGCATCAGAGGTATTTGCGTTACACACGGGTTTTCACTATAATTATAGGGTGTTGCGTTTAATATGTTCACACAAAGTGTGTGAACATTCATATCATTTAGATTTAGGCGAGGTTCCGACGATGCATAAGAATTGTTTTAAGCGTTTTTGTAGCCATTACAGCGCACATGGTCTGGCACTTTGCTTGATGGTCGCGCTTTGCGGCTCGTTTGCGGGATGCGATCCCAAAGATGAAGAGGAAGCGAGTTGCGGCAACGCTAAGCTCGATGAGGGCGAAGTCTGTGATGCATCGATGGGAACTGAGGTCGTCGTTACCAAAATCGATGGCACTCAATTTACAGGTTATACCAATGATGAAGCCACTCGCTTGTGTGAAACGCTGTTTGGTTTTACAAAGACGAATGAAGAATTTAATGCCTATTTTAAAGAAAAATATGGAAAAGAATTTTCGTATAAAGGCGTCATGACGTGCAACAACAGTTGTGACGGCGTGGGGGAGGTGTGGTGTAAGAGCTGTGAGGCGCACACACATGTGTGGTGCCCGATTAGCATTGATGGCAATCTTGATGAAAACGATTATTTTATGATGGTCGGCATGGAGGGTAGGGCAGAAAATCCAGGACCGAACTGGACGCAGGAAATGGAAGAATTTGCGGATATGCGGACCTGCTATTGCAGCGGTGGCGAAGCCATGAATTGCGGGAAGGAGAACAAGGATCCGTGTGGTTCTGGTGAGGTTGTCTGTCCAGATAATATTCATTATCATATTTATGACGGCAACTGCGAAGAGAATACCGTTGAAAACTGCGGCGCACACGGCAGAAACTGTGCCATCGAGCATGGCATGCCAGTATGTATTGACTGCGATAATGCCGATTGCACGATGGCATCATGCGGTGTTTTGTCATGTGAAGAGGGGTATGTGATTTCCGAGAATTGCACATCGTCATCCTGCGGTGAGCCTGGCGAGCATACATGCGTTGAGCTGACGTGCAAAGAGAATGAGCATATCTATATGGGCGCTTGCGAGCCTGACAGTGTTGAAAACTGTGGTGCGCATGATAGAACCTGCACCGTCGAGCACGGCACGCCGAATTGTGTCAATAAAACATGCGGTGTCGAAAGTTGTGACGAAGGGTATGCTCCCAATTTTGGGCATTGTGATGAAAAGGATGCCGTATGCGACTTTGATGCGCATCCATATCAAGGCGCGTGTGAGCCGGATGATGCGGAAAACTGCGGGGAGCACGGCGCGAAATGCGAGGGGATTACAAACGGTTTCCCGATTTGTAGCCGAAAAGACTGTTATGTAGAATGTAATGCCGGTTATCACAAATATGAAGACGGAAATACAATCGTCTGCGAAGCGGATTCGCTTGAGCACTGTGGAAGTCATGATTATAATTGTGAAAATGTATTGAGCAATATTGAAATTGGTACGGGCAACAGCAAGTGCGAAAGCGGTGCATGTATCGCGTTGCGTTGCCAGGCTGGATATCATGTCGATAAACGCGGCAGATGCGAGAAAGATGCGACCGAATGCCAGCAGGATTATCATTTTTATAACAATGGCTGTGAGCCGGATGACGATGAGAACTGTGGCGAGCATGGCAAGCTCTGCCGTGATGACCACGGGTTTAACGTATGTTGGGAACGCGCTTGTATGTCCACATCCTGCGAGTCGGGGTATCATGTGCCGCTTTATAAGGATGAAGGATTTATCAGTGAGCCGATACGCTATTGTGTGAAAGATTGCGAGTCGGGGTCTCACTGGGACATTGATGAAAATAAATGTGTAAAAGATGATTTTGAAAATTGTGGCGAATATCGCAAGAATTGTAAAGAACTTGGTATGACGGATGGGGAATGCAAGGCCGGTAAATGTGTTGCGACGAGTTGCGGTACAAGATATATATTAAAAGATGGAAAGTGTGAGATGTGCCAGAAAGGCTATCATGTATATAATGGGACATGTGAGAAGGATTCTATAAATAACTGTGGAGTACATGGGGATGACTGCACGAAAAAACTCGATGTGAATGGGAGTGTTCAATCTGTGAACTGCAGGGAATTACCACAAGAATATACTGAGGCGAGTGCAATTTGCGTCGCTTACTCATGTTCTGAAGGATATTATAAAGAACTGACCTCTATTTTGGGAGAACCTTATGTAACTGGTTGTACGGATTGCAAGGATAGTGGTTATCATATCTATAATGACACTTGTGAGCGTGATACGATTATGAATTGCGGTGTGCATGGTAACGATTGTAGTCAGTTGCCGGGTGTGAAAGAAACGACGTGTTTAAAAGTTCCATTGGTTGAGGCGATGTGTCTTGTGAGGACGTGTGAGGACGGATATCACGGATACGTTAGTGAGATATATGGCACTAACCCATTTTTTGCTCAGGCTTTACAGATGCTCGGATATTCTTATACAGAATGTAAAAAAAATTAGGCTGAGTGGATATCAATCGCCCTAAAAGGATGATAGTGTACAGCCAGGGGGAGCGAAACGTAACCCCTGGCGCTAACCATGAGGAGAACAGACATGAGAACTACAAAATATATCCTATCTGTCGCACTGGCTATGTTTTCACTCGCCTTTATGCCGGCACTGGCGAGCGCGGGCAATGACCTTT
Organism: Pseudomonadota bacterium; assembly: GCA_017555665.1. GTDB lineage: Bacteria > Myxococcota_A > Bradymonadia > UBA4248 > UBA4248 > UBA4248. The sequence goes on from JAFZFY010000252.1 coordinate 4,501, forward strand.
CGTGTACCGCGAATGTCGTCTATGAAGGGCAGACGGTTTCGGTTAAAGAAAATGTCCGAAGCGAAGACCATGCGAAGTGGAAGCTCGTCGAAGAGGGATGCGACAAGCATTGCGAGGCGATCCCCACCAAGCCGGAACGCAAAGCCTGTGAACACGCATGCGAGGCAGCGGCCCAGCTCAAAGATCTGCAGTGCGGCAAAAAGCCAGAAAAGAGCAAAGATGAAGAAAAACTTGAAGATGCTCAAAAGATGAAGTGTACAGGCGATGTTTCCTATAATGGGAAAACTTACAGCGTCAAAAAGAAAGCCAAAACAGAGAAAAAAGCTAAAAAGAAGCTGAAAGAAAAGGCATGCCTTGAGCCGTGTACAGGCTTTTTCGGGCGTGTCGATGAATCGTGCATGATGAAATGCGAAAAAGAAGCATCGGTTCAAAATTTGAAATGCGAACCACCGAAATAGAATTATCATCTACCACAATCTCGCTGAAAGCGTGCGAGACAAAGGTGTATGGTTGGGGCGGCATACGCCGCCCGGCGATCTTCGATACGCGGGCGGTGCAGATTCTATCCCTGCAAGCTCTCAATTACGCAAGTGTGTTTTTTATCTGGATCATCCTTGTCGTAACTGATGCCGACCAATAATATTTCATCTGTATAATTCTTTAAAATATCTGGATAGTTGCGATTCTTGATTTGTGCAATCGCGCCTTTTGCATCGTTTTGTGGATGTGATCTATCGAGGGCTTTGAGTTCAATCACGAGTGCGGGATAATCAGAATTTCGTTTGGGCAAATATACAATATCGGCATAGCCTGTGCCGCCTGCGAGTTCTTCCAATTGTATATACTCATCTTTGTAGGCGAAATAGGCGAGTTTTATGGTGCCGCGCAAAGATTGTTCGTTATTATAATGGCGAGGATTATATTCTTCAGTATGAACTTTTTGCAGTTCTGCGGCGACGGCATCGGCATGCATATCCGCTGTATCTTTCATAAGCTGGACGCTGCGTTTGACGCGCTGAATCGTTTCTGTATGCGTTACATAATGGATTGAGTCTGCGTACTCAATGCGGATTTCCTCGTTGGGTATGCGCACGGTCTCGCGTTCCTCATCATAAGATAAATAGCCGTAATGCGTGAGCAGTGTGAGTACATCGTCTTCGGAATTGAGTGATGACGGATCATTGCGGAAGCGTCTTGGATTCAGGGGCACTTCTTTGCCGGCCATAAGTTCGATCAATGCTTTTCCAAGTCCTTCTTTGTCGAGGTTCAGGTATTCCAATAAGCTTGTTGGATCAGAGGATGCTGACCAATAGGATTGAAATTCATTCAACTGAATGGCTTTCATCACGGAGTTTGGATTATAGACAGCCCCGATGCCCTTGATTTTATATCCATCATACCAGAACCTCATTTTATCCAGATCGACATGAGATTCATTGCAGAGGTTTTTCACATCATCTTCGGTGAATCCCACATACTGAGCGAATGGCCCTGGCTTGAGAATGGTATATTCCCAGAATTCCGAAATGGCCGATTGCGATCCGTCTTTTTTGATGGGAAGAATGCCTGTTATATAGGCTGCTGCGAAAACTTTATCAGTGATAGAACTATCTTTGAAAAGGCTTCGGAGAAACTGGAGATAATCATATTGTAGGCTTTCAGTGGTTTGTTTGTCACGAATCGGTGCATCCCATTCATCGATGAGGGCGATGAATGGGCGGCCAGTAGACGCGACGGCGTTCAACAGCAGGTCTGCGAATGTATTTGCCTTTTTTGTATTTGGAAATAGTTCATAGATTTCATTGGAGACTGTATCTGTAATGAACTTGAGCATCTCACACAAACTGGTTTTGCCAATGACTCCGGAAATGTCGATATAGAGAACATTATATTGATTCAGATACTGTCTGTAGGTGGCATCTTTTGCGATTTCCAGGTCATCGAACAGGGGGGCTGAATCGCATCCCACACAGTAGTAGGCACAGAGCATTTGGGCGGCGTAGGACTTGCCAAAACGCCTCGGGCGGCTGATACAGCTAAGCTTGTTAGGTAAGCCGATCGACCGATTAACGACGCCGATGAGACCTGATTTGTCGACGTATTTTCCGTTTCGTTTAACGCGGAATGCTTCATTACCCGGATTGATATAGATGCCCATGTCGCCCTCCATGAAATGCAGGTCAAGGGGGCATACCCCCTTGGCGATTGTGGAGTGTAGCATGGGGTGGGAGAAATGGCGAGTGTTTGTGCGTGCTTGCTGTATGCACCTTGTGTGGCGGCTATTGCATCGCAATACGCCGCCTCGTCGCCCGCTATCGCTTGCGCGATACGCGGCGCACCTCTACTGAACGCCCGCAAATTTGTCTTGGAACCAAGAAAGAGAACGCTATAATGACTTGTTGAAGCTCTTTGATGTCTGGATGGTCAGGGCTTTCAATCGATGAAAAATGCGCTGTGCTCAAATCGGAGGTTAGTATGCCAAGATACATTAACCCATATACAGATTTTGGTTTTAGACGGCTGTTCGGGACGGAGCCGAACAAAGCGATCCTGATTGCATTTTTGAATGCGTTGTTTGAAGCGGAAACGGATCCAAAGCTAGAAAAACATGTGATTACAGACTTGAACTATCTTCCAGGCGAGTATCTTGGCATTCTCGAAACGGACAGACGGGCGGTTTTTGATGTTTATTGCGAGACTGCAGCGGGCAAGAAAATCATCGTAGAGATGCAGAATTCCTATCAGCAGTTCTATAAGGATAGATCTATTTATTATGCATCGATTCCAATTCATGAACAGGGCTTGAAAGGCGCATGGAACTATGAATTGAATGCGGTCTATGTTGTGTCGATTATGAATTTCTCTTTTAGCGCGGACTGTCTACAATCTAATGATGGTTTGGGTAATGTTTCGACCGCAGATCTGAAGCAGTATTACCATACGCGAGTGATGTTAATGGATACGCGTCAGAAGACC
>JAFZFY010000253.1 GCA_017555665.1 Pseudomonadota bacterium
GGTTGAGAAGGATGTCCTGACGGATGCTTGTGAGGATATTGTCCGTGAGCAGGGTGAAGGCGTCTGCTGGTTTGATATGCGCGCAACAGATGTGCGAGATGACCGTTGCGAGCTCGTCTTTTAGAGAGACATCGGGAAGGTATTGGATGAATTTGCGGGCGATGCAGAGCCACGCTTCCTCGGAGATGTCTTCCGCTGTTTCGAGCTGGTCGACAAGATCCGGATCTTGAGGCTGCAGGATGACAGCCAGGATGAGCGGGATGTGCGCGGTGTTCACGCTTGCCGTATGGGATGCTCTGGCTTCGGATGCGGCATCGAGTTTGTCAAAGATGGTTAAGGCTTCCTGCAGATCGGCCCCGGTTTCAAACCAGTCAAAGAAAGCATGTCTCGCCTGGCTGATATTTCCCTGGTCAATGAATGAGAGACAGGCGGCCAGGATGGGCTCTTCTTCGAGCGGTTCTTCTGGATCATGCGTTGTGGAGGCCAGGTTGCTCAGTTTTGCTTGTATGCTCGTTTTGAGCGCGATGGTGTCGTGCGAGGGAATCTGAATGCTTTCGGTGGCATCAAGGAGTTCCGTGAGGAACATGCAGTACAGGGCATCATTTCTGAGGCGTTTGTGGAGTGTTTCGGCACAGCTGAGCAGTTGGGCGTTGAATGCGGTGCAGCTCGTTTGCGCTGAGAACTGTATGGCACTGCTCATCAGGGAGAATGCCTCAAAAGCCTCGGAATGCGGAAGTTCCCGTATGATGAGGTTGAGTTTTTTGATCGCTCGGGCGAACTGCTGTGTGCGAATGAGATGCGCGGTGCGTTCGAGTGCCGCGCCAAATTTGCCCGTGGGCGTGTTTGAAAAACGTTCAAAATACGTCCGTACATTGTCGATCGTGACGGGATCCTCGATGAGTTTGAGGCTTTCCGAGAGCGCGATGCAGAAGTCGGGATATTCAGCCGCATAGGCGCAGATCCAGGCCTGTTCCTGGACGAGTGTTTGGAACTCATGGGGATTGTTGAGCGCGGCGAGATATAGGAAACGAGCGGCTTTCTGGGGTTCTCTGAGCATTTTTGCGCACAGCATGGACAGGATGACGCAGTGCTGTGTGGAGAGCTTGAAGATGTTGAAAGAGAGCAACTTTGTGAGTTTTGCGAGCTGTTCCGGCTCGTTGCATTTTTCGAGGATGTGGAGGGTATGCGTGAGCGCAGGCGCATTATCGGGCATCGCGATGGCGATGGCGGATGCAACGTTTGCCAGCCCTTGATAATCAGGCGAGATCGACAGGGCCATGTCCAGCCAGTTCAGGGCGCCAGAGGCATCGCCCCATTCGAGGAGCGTCGCAACGGCGAGCTGAAGGTAAGTCTTGACGCGATTCTGATTGTCGTTCGTAGCAAGCTGGGAAAGCGTGGCGACGAGCGTGTCTTGGGATGGAATGTTCAGTGGAAATGAACTCTGTATTGACCGAATCGCGCTCTTTGCTTCGTCGAATTGCGGTGCGGCACGGTGCAGGCGGCGCAACGACAGAAGCGCGCATAGCGCTTCGTCCCAGTTGGCGGTGGCGGCATTTCGGTATGCCTGGATCGCTTCGGGCAGGTCATTGGCGACAAAGCGCATGTAATGTCCGAGAATGATCGAGGCGGCATGCTGCTGGGATGGGTCTGTGGCGGCGTTTGCCTTTTCCTTCAGCGCCCGGATGACGAGCACGAGATTTTTGGAGACTTGGGAGGCGTGAAAGAAATCGGCCCATGCCACTGGGGATTGGCTGGCTGGCGGCGTATCCTGGATGGCGTGGTAAAGCTGGAATGCCTGAGCGCCTGGAATACCGAGCATGGGGGCGCTGAGGTCGGCAATATTAAGGGCTGTAAGGGCTTTGAATGGTGTAACAGGCAGTGACATAAACAAACTGAAATACTGATCGTGACCGGATAAGGCCTGGCTGAGCCTAATCGCATCATTATATGCCAAATGCGCAGGATTTGCCAGAGGGGATAAGCGTGGCGTGTATGCATCCGTGAGGTTTCGGAGGATATCGCTCTGTTGCGAATCTGACGCACGCATGGACGGCACAGGCTTCTGTGGGCTGGTTTGTGTGCGATCGCGGGGGGTAAACATTCACCGATGCGATTTATTTCAGCGAAAGTGACGGGGATTTTCACCTGGAGGCTGCTGCGTTATCGTACTGAAATATCGTCATTTTATCCATTTTGACGTGATCTTTGAGTGAACAGGTCATGTGTACATGACGCGCATAAAAAGGCTGGTTGTGCAGGTGTGTGTCTGAATACCAGTTTTAAATGTGTGTGAAATATGTTTATGCGAAATTTGACTTTATGTTCAGTATCATGTAGAAGCGTGCATGTGAGTTGAACAAAACGTTCATGCGTAAAAGATTCAGATAGGATCGGGAGGGAATGGATATGTCATTTCAGATTCAGAATATGTTCAGTACATCTCAGGCAAAACGGAGCTGGAATATGGGGGTGAAACTCACGGCGCATCCGCTGGGCGATCGGTCGTGTGTGCCATCGGGCGTGTTCGGTCAGGTGCGCCGGCTTCACGCCGCAAGCATGGAGAATTTTGTGCGCTGGTCTCTGACACGCGATGTAATGGATGCCGGGGCAAACGTCAGTTTTTCTGTATTCACGGCGGTATCTCGCGGGATTCATGTGTCGCTGACACAGTTTGTGGATGGGAATATGGAGACGCGTCAGTGGTTCTTCGGCGGGGAGCGCAGTCTTGAGGCGATTTTTGAGGAACTCGACAGCTGCCGTCAGCCGGGGCGTGTCTGGTATGTGTTCACGCCGGGTGCCTGGGAGCGCGGTAGCCTGAGTGCGGATCATCCGGCGCGTTATCTCGATCGTGCGCACATCATGTCGGTCGCGCCGGATGCGCGCGTGATTCATACCGATTGCCTGGCGCGGCTTGCGCGCGGTGTGATGGCGCGTCGTCTGGGCGTGGATGTTCGACGTTGGGCGGAAGCGGTCTATAGCGAGTCTGGCTTGTATGACGGCGAAGAAGCGGAAGACTGCCTGACGCTTGCCGTGCGTGCCGACAGCGCGATGATCCTGAGGCTGATGGTGATGCCTGCGAGCGCGCTTTGCGCCTGATTGCCCGGCGCGGCGCTTGGTGTTGCGGATGATGCCGGGCTGCAGGCGGGCGGTTCGGCAGTCCGCAACACACGGCGCGCATGATGACAGCAGTAACAAAAAAACAGGCGATGTAAAAAAATGTTTGACAGAGATGTGGGTTTTGCTTATAAGGCGCGCCGTCCCGTGCATCGGTAACGAAGCACAGGATGGTTGAAATGGATAGATGGGACATTAGCTCAGTCGGTAGAGCAGCAGACTTTTAATCTGTTTGTCGACAGTTCGATTCTGTCATGTCTCATAAGTCCTTGTCGTCTAGAGGCCTAGGACATCGGCCTTTCACGCCGACGACACGAGTTCGAATCTCGTCGAGGACGCTTAAAGCTCGAAACTGTTTGGTTTCGAGCTTTTTTTTGTGCGTTCGGCGAGCGTGGCTATGACTTTTAGGCTTCACCCGCCGCTTTCGCGGCACCCTCTCCGAAGGGAGAGGGATTTGGATTCGCTGATGCTCATCCGTTTTATGTTGTCCAAGGCATAATATCCACGCTTGTGGAATAGAACTACCCCCCCCCAACTCCAAACGCCCTAAAAACATACGCCTTTCTTTCGGGAGGGGGTGTGGGGGAACCCCTTTCTTTTGGCAAAAAGAAAGGGGGTCCCCCACAAAAAATCCCCAAAATCACTGAATATCAACAACTTCTAGAGTGTTGTCGGAGACTTTGAAGCGTATTTCTGCGCCAGCGAATGGGAAGCCGTAGATCCTGTCGGGATCGTTTTGGTAGGCTGGTCGGGGGTCTTGCGCGAGAATCGAGATCAGGGCTTTGAGGTGCTCGGGGGCTAGTTTTTTAGCGAGATTTTGAGGCACAGCCACGTCGAGTGCATGGGCTTTGGCGTCTTCGGCGAAGCCATTTTGTGCATCGGGATGAGCATCTGTGAATGAGATATAGGGCTTGATATCATAGATTGGCGTGCCATCCATGAGATCGGCACCGGAAACGTGAAGGACAGTGCCGTCTTGCGGTGTTTTTTCGATGGCTTCGAGTTTGACGGAGGAAAGCCCGAGGGGATTGGGGCGAAACGGCGCGCGTGTCGCGAACACACCCATGCGCGTGTTGCCGCCGAGACGCGGCGGCCGGACGGTCGGCGACCAGCCTTCGCGTTCGTTTTCCGAGAAGCCCCAGATGAGCCAGAGATGCGAGAATCCGTCGAGCCCGCGAAGGGCTTCGGGATTGCGGAATTCCGGCTCGAACACGATGGTCGAGCGGAGCTCGGGAATGAGGTTGCTCTGGCGTGGAATGCCAGTCTTGCCTGGAAAAAGGCTGCGCATGCGCGCGATAATCTTGAGTTCCATGAATGTGCTCAGATAGCTAATTCGCAAAGACGTTCCGTGGACCGTAGTAAAGACGTTCCAC
>JAFZFY010000254.1 GCA_017555665.1 Pseudomonadota bacterium
CCGCCGAGCCCCAGGCGGCTCCGGCCTCAGAAACCGACGAGCCCCAGGCGGCTCCGGCCTCAGAAACCGCCGAGCCCCAGGCGGCTCCGGCCTCAGAAACCGCCGAGCCCCAGGCGGCTTCGGCCTCAGAAACCGCCGAGCCCCAGGCGGCTCCGGCCTCAGAAACCGCCGAAAGTGAAGCCGATGACGAGCCGGATACGGGCAAGCTCGCGGTTCCGTTTGGGCCGTTCATCGCGCTTGCCGCGATCGAATATGTATTCTTTGGGAAATTCCTGCTGCCGCTGATCAGTGGCGGCATGCTTACGCCTTGGGGATTTGTCGTATTTTAAAGGGTTCAGGCTCGATCTGGTCTGCCGGTATCGCGAGTTGATGCGCGAGTTCGTGAGAAAGCGCGCAGACTTGGAATTCGGTGGGCCAGAGGTAGGGCTGACCTTTCCAGATGACGTTTCCTGTTTCAAAGGCGCGTGAGACATCGCCGAGTTTTGCGCCGTGAGCCATGAGGTCGCGCTTTGCGGCGCGGAAGATGCGCTCCATTTCGGCATCTGCGAACACGAAAAACTCCGAGAAGAGATAGGCTGTGTGGAAGTATTCGGGGATCTCGGTGATGAGTGCGGCTCCGAGTGCGCAAGCCATATTTTTGATCATGCCGAACACGTTTCGCAACAGGCCGCTTGAGGCAAAGCCTTGACCGGGAAGGCTGTTTGGTCCAGGCGCGATGCCGGGTCTCTGCAGCCTGAGGTGTTCGACGCAGAACGCCGGATAGGCGGCGCGAAGCCTGTAGATCCGTATATAGTCGAGCCAGACGACGAGCTGGAGCAGGAGTTCCGAGCCGGTGTCGGTCTGTGTCCAGACTTCGAGCGTGTGTCTGTTCGGCGTGTTATTTGGGAGTTCGACCCATATCTTGGAGAAACCGTAGCTTTGCCAACGGGCGAGACATCCTGTATCTGAGAGCATTTGCGCGGTTTCATCGACAGTCCAGCGACCGCAGAAACGGCCGTCGGGTGTGCCGGCGATTGCCTCCGGATCATAGAAATCCTCTGAACAGCCGAGGGGCTTCGTCTGGTATAGATCGACGCCGCTGAGCATCGCGCTGAGATCTACATATCGTCGATGCGGTGTATCCATGGGGGTCTCCAAATCGGCGCGGCGTATGCCGAAGGCATAGCCGCGCCCAATGCAAAGACGCGCGGTCTGCGCGTCTCTCGGGCGGCGTATGCCGAAGGCATAGCCGCGCCCAATGCAAAGACGCGCGGTCTGCGCGTCTCTCGGGCGGCGTATGCCGCAAGGCATAGCCGCGCCACCAAAATATCCGTCAGATGATGTTTTCTTCGGGATCGTAGGCGAAGGAGAGACAGTAGAGATCGAGTCCGAAGGCCCAGATGTGGCGCAGGGAACGGACGAGATCTTCGTAATTTTCCTTGTCCTGCGGGAGCCAGTTTTCTGGGGGGCGTTTTGGCGAGCGGAGGAGGGCTTCGAAGCCGGCCTCGTCGAGGACGGTGATTTTGCGGCCGCCGTTTTTGAGGTTCTGGACTTTGTCGTGCTTGGTGCCGCCGGTGCCTTTTGACCCCAGGATGAGGTAGTCGATGTTATGCGAGATGGAGTTTTGAGTCTCGATGCCGACATCGATGAGCGCGTGCTCGGCGTCCGGGCGCGCCATGTTGGAGAGTCTGCCGGCGATGACGGCGGTCTTTGTCTCCTTGAACGAGTCGTCGCCCATGGCTTCGTGCAGGAGCGTTTCGACTTGGTTGATGTCGAGGAAGCCCCAGTCGATTTCGGGCACAGGCGAGGAGAAGCCGCCGATTTCGCTGTGAATGAAGTCGCGGTTGTAATCGGCATGGCCGAGGTGCGTGAATGCGGGCTGAAGGAGATCGTCGCGCCTGCCCTCGGTGATGATGCGGAAACGGCGCTGGCCGGCATCGCGCATGATGATGATGAGCGCGACGGCTTCCGCGAGTGTCGTGAGTTCGCCGGGAGGATTCATGATGAGCTTTTCGAGGGCCTTGTCCCAGCCGTCCATCACTTCCGGCACCAGACCGAGCGCGCGCTGCGAGTAATCGCCGAGCCGCTGATAGCGCTCCATGAGCGTCATGTCGCGCGACCCGAGCACGTTCAGTGTATCCTCGATAAATCCTGAATAGATATCATACGCGAATAGTGTCATGACTGGCCTTCCTTGGCTAGAGAGGGGTTCAACCGAGGCGTTCGATCTGGCTGTTCAGTTCTGCCATGAACGCATCCGGCATGCGGATCTTGGAGAAGATTGCCGCCATGCGCTCGTATTTGGCGCGATAGGCGTCGATGCGGACCGTGAACTGCGCTTCGTAATCTTCGCGCGAGTAGTCTTTGTTGAGCGCGGATCTGAAAAGCGGGACGAGGTCTTCATATTTGGGGATGAAGCCGACCGGCGTTTCGATAGCGTCGACATCGCCGTGTACGCGCTTTTCTGCCCACAGCAGCCAGACTTTTTTGTCGAGCTTGTGGTTGAGGAATTTGCCGTCTTTTTTGAGGAAATAGTTTGTCGCGAAGACTTTGGGCGTTTTGTCGACTTTATCGGCGAGCGCGAGGTGATCGGCGACATATTTCGCGAGCGGGAGCGGCATGAAGTCTAGGTTTGCGTAGGGATTGTGCTTGCGCACGCCTTCCTGTCCGAGCGTGGCTGCGGTCGTCTCGCTTTCGATGCAAGCGCCGAGGAGCACGCCGTGCGCCCATGAACGCGCTTCGAGGACCGGGACGCTCGTGTCGGAATCGCGGCCGCCATAGAAGATGGCATCGAGGCGCACGCCGTGCGGGTCATGCAGGACGGGGTCGCGGTTCGCGAGCGCTTCGAGGCTGATGGTGTAGCGCGCATTCTTGTGCGAAACGGGGACATCCTTCATATCGGGGGTCCAGCGTCCGGTGTAGTGTTTGCCGCCTTCTGCGGGCGGTTCGACGTTGCTGCCGGTCCAATAGGGCACGCCGTCATCCGAAATCAGCACGTTCGAGAAGATGCATTCGCCTTCGTGCGTGAGGACGTTGAAAATTTCGGGGTCGTCGATCGCATTGACGTTTTCGATGATGCCGAAGATGCCGCGCTCGACATTGACGGCGCGGAGCTCGCGGTCAAATATCCGGGCATAGATGATGTCGTCTCCGACGATGCTCTGTCCGGGAATCATGGCTGTAGAGGTCTTGCCGCAAGCCGAAGGATACGCGCCCGCAAAGTAGGTGATGCGGCCATTGGGGCCGTGCGCGCCCATCAGGAACATGTGCTCCGCAAGCCAGCCTTCGCGATGCGCACGCGCAATCGCGAGACGGAACGCCAGTTTCTTGAGGCCGACGGAGTTGCCCGCGTACTGGTTGTTGATCGTGAACACGCTGTTCTGCGCCAGATCCACATAAATCCTGCGCTTATCTACGTTCTTTGATACGCCGTTGACAAGCTCGCCAGCGCTGTGCACGAACACAAAGAAATCGTCTTTATTCGGGGCTGTTTTGAACGCCTCATAGCCGCGGCGATACAGAAGGTCTTCGGAATGCGCGACATAAGCGGAGTCGGTGAGCTGAAGCGCGAGGATTGAGAATGGCGAGTTTGTCGGGCCGAGACAGCAGAAACGGACGAACATTTCTTTGCCGGCCATGATGCCGTCCATGAGCGGCTCGATTTCGGCGAGTCCCTGTTCGCGGTCCATATAGGCCGTCTCGAAACCGAAATCGGCGGGCTCGGTGAGCAGAAGGCGCGTATGCGCCTTGTCGCGAGCCTGATCCTGCACGCCGTCATAGTGATAGGTGTGCCCTTTCATCGGCAGCGTGTGTTCCTCGCCGCCTTCGAGCGCGCGCGTGCGAAGCACGGCGGCATCCGCGTCACTGTCGTCCATAACGGTGACTTTTGCCGGCTTGCACAGCGCCGTGTAGTGCCGGATAACCTCAATGACGCGAGGATTGTTGAGCGCTTCAAGTTTCTTGTCCATCTCAGATTCCTTTATATTTCAAAGTCTGTCGGCGGCCTGCCGTCGATCACGCATCCTGACAGGCAGCAGTTTCCACATGTCTAATGCATCGTTCTGCCTGTGCTATTCCTTGTATTCCTTAAATCACAGCGGTCCGCGTTCCTTCGAGTTGTAGACGCGCGTTTCCGTATCCTGTTTGATGAATATCTCGCAATCCTTTTCTTCACCATGTTCAAGGCGGCATTCGCGGGCGAGTCTGCCGTCTTCGAGATAGACTTTCCACGGGCCTTCCTCAAGGTTGTCTACATATTCGCCTTCGGCCATGAGCCCGCCGCTCTGATAGTAGAGCTTGACTTGCCCGTGAATCATGTTGTCCTTGTAATGCTTGACGCTCCGTATGTTGCCGTTCACATAGTACTGCGTCCACTCGCCTTCGCGCAAGTCGTTCGCCATTATGCCGCGCGTCTCGACCGAGCCGTCGTTGTGGTAGGCAGTCCATTCGCCGTTGAGCTTGTCGGCCTTGTATTCTGCGCGTTTGCGCAGATGGGCGTTTGCATCGTATTCGAGCCACGTGCCTACGCGTCCTTCCATGCCTACGCAATAAAATTCGGGGTAGGCGGAATTCGTCATCTCGACGCGGCGCGTCTGCTCCGGGCAGACCATCTGTGCCGCTTCGGCATATTTCTGAGGCTTCTGGGGCTGTTGCGAACATCCCGACATCGCAACGACGACTATCAATGGCAATATATATTTAAGCATCCGTGCTCCTGAATTCGCCAAAAATGGCATCTCACATCTATTCTAAATCAGGGCTTCCCTGCAAGCAATTATGTTTGCACGGTATGCGCCGTGACATATAATTTGGGGATGCGCCTATGCCTTGCGGCATACGGCGCATGCGGGGCATCGCTATCGCCGTGCGGCGATACGCGCTGCCGTCCCTTGTGGGGATCTGGGGGATCACGATATCAGAGACGTTCCACGGAACGTCTTGACTTGGGATTTGGGCGATAAGAGACGTTCCACGGAACGTCTTGATTTGGGACTTGGGCGATATCAGAGACGTTCCACGGAACGTCTTGACTTGGGACATGGGCGATATCAGAGACGTTCCACGGAACGTCTTGACTTGGGACTTGGGCGATATCAGAGACGTTCCACAAAACGTCTTTACATAGGAGAGCGGCTATGCAGCTGGAGTATATTGCGCATGCGACGTTTTTGCTGACCTTGGCAGACGGTCGCCGTCTGATTCTCGATCCCTATCAGGGCATGACGTTCAATGGGCGGTTCAATTACCCGCCGTTTGCGGTCAGCGCCGATTTCGCGCTGATCACGCATGAGCATATCGATCACAATTATCTCGGTGACTTGCGGAACATACCGGTCGTCGTCCGCAATGCCTGGCGTGATGCGGGTCTCAAGATCACGTCGCAGTTCGTCTGGCATGATAAATTTGAGGGAACGAAATTTGGCGGCGGCGTGTCGATGAAATTCATCGAGGCGGATGGCATCCGCCTGTGTCACATGGGCGACTGTGGCGAGATTTTGTCAGATGCGCAGATCGCTCAGATGGGCGATATCGATGTGCTGCTCATTCCCGTGGGCGGTTTTTACACGATCGATGGGCACGAAGCCGCCGCGCTCGCGAAGCGCATCCGCGCAAAGACGGTCGTGCCGTGCCATTACAAGACATCGTTATGCGGCTTGCCAATCTCCGGACCTGAAGTGTTTTTAAGCCATTTTGAGCATGTCAGCCGCCTGGAGGATTGCCGTGTCGCGCTCGAGGATATGGCGTCTGGTGTGGTCGTTGTGCCACCGAGGTTTGGAGAATTAGCAATTAGCAATTAGCAATTGTATCAGGTCAGGCAACAATGGGGTTGCTGAAGTATTGAGGCGCTTTTGGCAAAGACAAACGCTTGGTGGCGAAAGACTGATAACATAACCCTAGAGCATATCACTCTAGGGTTTTATTGGTTATGCAATCACCAGTAACCCTTCGGTTACGTTGTCACCATCCAGTGACATTGCCACCAAAACTTGCGATGGAGAGGGTTTGCTCATCGGTGTATTCACCCTCATCAACGAGCTCGTCATCTTCGTCAAGGAGATTCCATCTCGCACCGTCAAATCGATAACTATTTGGACCATCAATGTTATCCCACTCCCATTCAGCATCTTCTGCAGCAGCTGCTTTAAGGGCTTCTTCTGGTGAATCAGCTTCAACGAAGCAGTCCATGTAGCGTTTGTAAACTTTTGTAATCTTGTACTGCATAATACATCTTCGTTGCTTTAAATTGACGCAAAACGTCAATGTTAAAAAAACTCGTAAATGAACTCAAGGCACGTCTACGAGAGCTTTTTATACCACATAGGATTTTAGTATGCAAGTGCATCTACGAGCAATCTAGACACGCAAGATGCGCATATCGGACTGGTCTCTTCCCCAAAAACGATGCCTTTCTTTCTGGAGGGGGTGTGGGGGAACTTCTTTCTTTTGGCACAAAAGAAAGAGGTTCCCCCACGAAATTATAAAGCATTAATTATAAAGCATTAAAGACAATTGCCGTTGAAGCAAATCTGGTCTTTGGTGCATTTGCCGGCGCCGCAGGGGCAGGCATCATCGAACGGGCAAACCCATGCTTTGAGGGATTTTTTATCTTCAAAGCCGGGAAGGCCCTTGACTGTCTTGCATTCAAAGTCATCGTTCGGGCGTACCATCGGGGGATTGTCTTTGCCGTGGCAGACGACCTTGCCGCCTTCGCACTTGTAAGTATCGAAGACAAAGGGCGGCATGCCGTCGATATAAAGCGGCAGGCTGTCGGCTTCGAGGTCGGCGCGGTTGTCTGGCGTGAGCTCTGGCAGTTTGGAATCGTCTGGCTGGCATGCGCCGCTCAGGCAGCGTTCCGTGCGGATGCAGGTCGTGTTACCGCAGGCACAGAAATCTTCGTCACATGCGAAATCACCGGATTTGTCGCCTTCAAGCGCGCTGAACAGCTTGAGGCCGTCTGTTCGGTCGAGCACGCATTCGCCTGATTCATAAGGTGTTTCTTCCGAGACGACAATGTCCCCCGGGGTCACGGAGTGCGTGTAATAGGGGCCATAATAGCGGCCATCGGGGGAGGTGCAGCCTTCGGGAAGCGTGCACATAACGGTCTGGAAACATTCCCAGAAGTTGGGGACGCACTTGAAGCCCTTGCCGGACTCTTGCACGGCGACGGCTTGGAGTTCGCATTTGCCATCGGGGTTTTCGCCGCTTGCGGCTTGGCAGAAGCATTTGTCGCCTTCGAGCTTGGCGCCTTCCGGGCAGATGGGCGTATGGAATTTGGCTTTGGCGCGTTCTTGGGCGGCTGCCATGCCGTGGTCATCTTCAGCTTTGGGCGCTTCGTCAGCTTTGGGCGCTTCGTCAGCTTTGGGCGCTTCGTCAGCTTTGGGCGCTTCATCAGCTTTGGGCGCGGCATCTTCTGCCGGTTTGGCGTCATCCTGAGAACCGGCGTTGCCGTCGGCATTCATCAGGGCTTCGGGTTTGGTTGAAACATCCTCTTTGGGCGTTTCATCGGCTGCTTTTTTACAGCCGGACAGGCCTGCGAGGGCAATACAGCTACAAAGGGCAACTACAGCAAGGCGGTGTTTCATCGGTAAACTCCCCATTTCACAATCATTTCAAAACTCCCCAGCGGGGAAACGCGGCGATTATAGGGCAAAAGGGCATTGAGCGTCTTTTATTTTTTGGTAGTCAGTAGTCAGTAGTCAGTTGTCAGTTGTGCAAAGCAAGAATGGGCGGGGGGCGATAGGTCGTTCGTGGGAAAACGCTATATCCGCGTGACTATTGGCGAAAGCAGGCAT
The DNA here is from genome assembly GCA_017555665.1 of Pseudomonadota bacterium. Lineage (GTDB taxonomy): Bacteria > Myxococcota_A > Bradymonadia > UBA4248 > UBA4248 > UBA4248. The sequence goes on from JAFZFY010000254.1 coordinate 7,773, forward strand.
CAGTGATAAAACAAGCATGTGTTTGTTTGGGTGGAGGATTGGGATGAGGATACTGAATTTTGCAGTATTACTAATGACAATGTGGCTTGGCTTTGCCGGTTCAGCTTTTGCGGAGGAAGCGTTGGCTGAGCTTTCTGCGGCGGGACATGCGGTATTCGATGACCTGATTGAAGGGAGAGCATCTCTTGAGCGGTGTGCGGAGGGAGACAAGGCTTGCGCGATCAAACTTGAGGAACTTCACAAAAAGATACGCGCTGAATATGCTGCGAATGCTCCATGTGAAGCGCAGTTTCGGTATCATTTTTATGAGATCGACTGCGGTGCGGATGAACTGCCCGATCTGTTGCTCCAATATCGCGGCACGTGTATTTATGACCGTAGTGCAGATGAAATGTCTGGGCGCAATATTATGATATATCGCGATGGCAACGGTAAATATCGCGTCGGAAGTGAGGTGGAGTTTTGGGAAAGAAGCTCATTTGAGTTTACGGATCGCTCGTTTTATCGCGCATACGGTTCATGTGGTGCCGAATGTCATAGCACGGAAATCGGATTTATAGATGATGCATGCAAAATTAAGAAAATCTCTACATTGAATTATAACAGCGATGAGAATATTGCGATTGTTTTATCTGATCGCATGGTGCAGCTTGCGGATGTTACGATACAGGACACATCCTATTATTCTCTGGCCGATATGAGTCCCGAAGATGCGGATCGCATGATATTATCTGCTCGCCAGGTTTCAAAGCATTTAAACAAGTTTTTGCCTGATGTTTTTAAAATTGATATGAATATGATGAATAATATTCTTACAACAAATGAGATACAGCAAAAATGCGATGATGCTATGAATAAATATAAGTCGAAGCCGCGCATCATGCTTGAGGATGTTGTGGATGATAAGCCGAAGCCGCGCGTCAAGCCTGCTGAAAAATCAAAAAAGAAAGTCACGTCAAAAAAAAATCCGAATTTTAGAGAGTGTCCATGTGATGGCCGAAATATCATGCTTCCAAGAACAAAGTCTTGTCCGATATGCATAATCTATTAGGCATGGAAGCTTTGTGGAGGCAAGTTATGAGAATACAGAATCTCGCGATTGTCTTGATGTTTTGGATGGTGCTTGCTGGCTCAGCATTTGCTGAACCGCAGGGGGGACTTTCTAAAGCCGGACACAAGGCATTCGATGACCTGATTAACGGCAAAGCTTCGGTGGAGATACGCGACAGCGGTCTGGCAAACGAAATCTGTGGGGAAACAACGCCATGTGTCGCGAAGCTTTCGGCGGTGCATGAAGCCTTTGATGCGCGCTATAAAAAAGATAACGGCGATTCATGTGCTGCGCCTTTTCGATATGATTTTCGCGAGATTGACTGCGGCCTGGATGGCGCGCCAGACTTATGGGTTCAATATCGCGGCGCATGTATTTATGATCACTCGGAAGCGGAAGAATCCGGCAATCATGTCGTGATTACGCGCGACAAGGACGGCGCATCTCTTTTGGTGCAGTCGATTGATTATTGGGAGCGCAATACCTTCGAATTTTATGAAAAGGCATATTATAAGCGGCATGGCGCATGTGGGGCGACATGCTTTTCGGATGAAATCGGCTTTATGGGTGATGCTTGCCAGATGAAGCAGCTGTATTTGCTCGATTATGATGTTGTAGATGAGGACGAGGCATTTCATATCGGTTCACCAGAAATCGGGATTGAACTTGTAGAAATATCGATTTTAGGAAATAAATATTATCGTTTCTTTGGCGATATCAATGATAAAGCGGAAAAGGAACTTATTGAGAATGGACGCAAAGCGGTTACTGTATTGAATCCACTTTTGCCAAAAGTTTTTAAGATGGATGAAACGATATTTGATAAGATATTGACATCGAAAGCGTTTGATCGTGAAATCGATGCGGCAAAGGCTTCGTGCAAGCCGGCAAAGAAATCTAGGACTTTCGAGGTTGATCTTGGGCAGAAGTATTGTTGTTGCTGCGGCAAGAAGCGAAGACCGCCATGTCTGCCATGTAACTGCATGCGTTCTTATACGCCTCAGGATGAGGTCGATAAGAAATTCAAGAAGTGGAAGCGCACGCATTGTTCCCCTTTGCCTAATCATCCTTCGTACCGAAGCCTGTGTGAGATGGAGAGGCTCGATCAAAATACGAGAGAGGGGAGAATAAAATGGGATCTTTTGAAAAGTGATGAGTATTGCGTCACGTATAGCACCCAATCGATATTTAAAAAGAAGTGAGGTCAGTCATGAAAAAACTTATAGGCATTGTGATTTGTGGACTTTTGCTTTGTTTTGCCGGTGTGGCTCAGGCAGATCCGTCGACAGGGCTGTCTAAAACAGCCAAGAAATCGTTTGCTGGCGTCATCGATGGCAAAGTTGCCGTGCAGATTCACGATGAATGGCTTGCGGAACGCGTTTGTGCGGAAGGGGAAAAGACATGTGCGGCCACTCTGCCCGAGATGACGGCGAAGCTCAAAGCCTATTATGCAGAGAATTACGAATGTCCGTTGCCATTCAAATACCACTTATATGAGATTGACTGTGGCATGGATGATGTGCCCGATTTTAGAATCGAGTTTCGCGGAACATGCATCTATGACCATTCCAAAGGGGAACAATCGGGGCTGGATGTACTCGTCTATCGCGATGAAGACGGCAGCTATCACACGGGTTTTGTAGAAGAATTCTGGGAACGGAGCATGATCGAGATCGATCGGTCATCTTATCATAAGTTCGGCTCGTGTGGGGCGGACTGTTTTATCGCAGAAGAGGGCACGTTCGACAAATCATGCCATGCACAGAAGTATTATTTTCTCAATCACGATGGCATGGGGTTGCGGGTGGAGATGCCGGCGGGCATTGCCGAATTTGTGCCGGTCATGATTGATGGCAAATATTATTATCGGTTATTTGGCAATTCGGATGAGGCTGAGCTGGGGCAGTCGGTGCGCCAGATCACTGCGAGTTATGACTGGATGTTGCCCAAGGCGTTTCGTTCGGATCGGGGCATTGTTTCAAGGATTGTGACAGAAGCAGAAGAAAAACGCCTGCTGGATGCGGCCAGGGAAGCACATAAGCCGACGAAGAAGCCCCAAAAAAGTGAACCCATAGTTTTGGGGACTAGGGGAAAGAGAGCGTGCGGTTGCTGTGGGGGAGTCTATTATGTGCCTGGGGATAAGCCGTGTCATCGGGTCTGTTCATGCGTTCCAGGAAGTACCGAACGCACAGATCAGAGAGTGATCAATCGGGATTTCAAACGATGGAAGTATGCACATTGTTCGCCTATGCCTGAGAGCGGTAGGTGCCGCGACATTTGCAAAATGGATGAGCTCGATCAAAAGACAGACATGGGACGCTTGGCGTGGATAATTATTAAGCAAGGGAAATGCTAGTTGTAGATAGTTTGTGGGCATCCCCCGGGGCGTTTGAGTCATTCAATGGTAATGTGGAGGTGTGATGAGAAGTTTTTTGAGTATTGCGATGGGATTTCTGGTGACGCTTGGGGCTGCTGGGGTGGGGTATGCGGAGCCCGAGACGGGAAGTGCTGAAGTCGGGCATATTGAGACATCGCGCGGCACGATTAAGCTCGTGCCGGTATATATTGATAACGAGTGTTATTATCGTCTGGAAACAGACAATAAGGATAATGCACTGAAACCCGAGGATGTGCGCAAGACTGTGGCGCGCTATGATTCGATATTGCCCAAGGCATTTCGTTCGGATGCAGGCATTATTTCAAAGATCGTGACTGAGGCAGAAGAAACAAAGCTGCAGGATGCGGCTAGGGAAGCGCACAAGTCGGCGGACAAGCCCCAAAAACGTGAACCCGTTGCTTTGGGCTCCAAGGGAAAGAGAGCGTGCAGTTGCTGTGGGGGGTACTATTATGTGTCTTGGGATAAGCAGTGTAATCGGGTCTGTGATTGTACTATTGGAACTCAAGAACGCATACAGCAGAAAGTGATCGATCGGGGGTTCAAAGGATGGAAGTTTAGGCATTGTTCGCCAATGCCTAAGAGCGGTAAGTGCCGCGATATTTGCAAAATGGATAAGCTCGATCAAAAGACAGAGAAGGGAATCTGGGGGTGGAAGACCATTAAGCAGGGAGAATGCTAGTTATGAATGGCTTTCTTTGGCATTATTCGGGGTTTTGAGTCATTAAATGTTAATTTGGAGGTATGATGAGAAGTTTTTTGTGTATTGCGATGGGATTTCTGGTGACGCTTGGGGGTGCTGAAGTGGGGTATGCGGAGCCCGAGACGGGAAGTGCTGACGTCGGGCATATTGAGACCTCGAGCGGCACGATTGCGCTCGTGCCAGTGAATATTGATGGCGTGTATTATTACCGTCTGGAAACAGACAATAAGGATAATGCCCTGAAACCCGAGGATGTGCGCAAGACCGTGGCGCGCTTTGATTCGATATTGCCCAAGGCATTTCGTTCGGATGCAGGCATTGTTTCAAAGATCGTGACTGAGGCAGAAGAAACAAAGCTGCAGGAGGCGGCCAAAGAAGCGCGTAAACAGGCGCGTAAGTCGAAGAAGGATGCGCAGAACCCGTTTAAAATAGGATTGCATACTTGTTGTTGTTGTGGCCATGCGTATCCCCCGACTTGTGTTGTTTGTTCATGTCAATATCCTCGCGCAAAGCAGAAAGAGGTCGATAAGAAGTTCAAAAAGTGGAAGCGCGAGCATTGTTCACCATTGCCCGAGAGGGAGAGATACCGCAACGTTTGCGAGATGGACGTGCTAGATCAGAAGACGCAAAAGGGACGTTGGGGATGGCGCGTCATTACTTCAGAGTGTTAACTGCTGGAGCGTTTTGAATCCGTATCGTGCGTGCAAGTTTCACAGACGGTGTGGCACGAGATAGGAGATTACCGGACGCGTATGGGGCGCGTCCGGCGAAGATCTGTGAGATTATTCGAAGGTTATGTCAGAGGGGGAATAATTCAGAAGCGGGAGTAAGGTATTTTGGAAATAGCGTAGCGTTGCTGGGGTGTTGAAGTAATTCAGATAAATTGAGTCTTTGAGCGTAGAGTCTTTGTCTTTGAATGTGAGCTTAATTTCAATAGCCTTTTGCTCTGATCCGCGTTCTTGGGTGAATACAATATCTTTTAAGTAGTCATCATCAGGTTCTCCCGGTAAGAGGTCAGTCCAAATGTCATAATCATCAATGGATTTGATCTTTTTTGCTAATTCTTTTACGAGGTCTTTAAAGAGGAGCCAATAACGATCCGTGTTAGATTTATCAAAATCAAAAGTTTTCCCGAATAATATGGCTTTGTTAGGGGTGTTGATGGTGCATTGGGATGAAGGCGTTTGAGTTTCTGTTGAGATCTCATGAGGTTGATTGTTAAAGACATATCGATCCGCGAGACATTCAGCAAGACGACGGGTTCGAGCAATAATGTTTTGTTCAGTCCATTGCGAGGTGTTGAGGTTTGAGAAGTCATCATTAATGCAATTAATGTTTTCGGATCTGATTATTTGTAATTTGGATCCAAAATCAGACGCGCTTGCGTTTGTTGTTGGATGTGATGAGAGTGTGACGTTTCCCAGAAAATCATTTTTGGGGGATTTGTCAGAAAGCTCAGTGTTTAGGATGATGATGGAACAATTATTTGAAAATGTCATATCTGAAAGGTCATTCAGAATGAATCTAATCGTTTCGAGAGAGAGTTTTGTTGTGCAAATATGATCGATGAACTTATTTCTGTTGTAGAGAGTGATATTGATGTTGGTATTAGTTAGGGTATCGGAGAGTTTTGCATCAAAGCTTTGGCAGATATCAGAATCAGTTGTGTCTGTTGTTTTTTTATCCTCTGTTAATTCTTTGAATAAGCGGCTGGCTTGTTGACCAAGGTATTTGTTTTGTTCAGAAAGTGTTAATTGGAAGACATATTTAAGATAGGTTTGTAATGAATTTGTGAGGATTTCTGCGGATTTAATTGCTTTTTGGTCGCTAAGGAAATCAATGATCAAATGCATTAAAAACGGATAAACAGATTCTTGCTTGGTGTCTCGAAATTTTCTTATGAGCAGTGATGTCTCTGAACGGTTGAGATACTCAATTTGGGATTGGTCAAGATTTAAATCGTCCCACGTGATATCTCCTCTGCTTATGTATCTATATACTTTTATTGCGAGGAATATTTCTTTTAGCGCCAATGTCTTGCTGCAGGATCTTGGGTATTGCTTTGTGAAATATTCATATAATGATAGGTCGTTGTGGGAACTCTTTGATATTTTGGGGTTGTTTGTTTTGTATATGATAAATGAGCGAATGAAGTCTTTGAAATAACTTTTGTTTTTTTTGTCCGCATCTTTACCGGAGAAGATGTTGGCAGTGTTTTCAATCTTCATCCAATCGTCGTAAAGAGATTCAGCTGATTTATTTTCGGTATTAGGTTCAAGAAGCAGATAGTTTTTGATGAGTTCGTCAATGGTGAGCGGAACGCCTGTGGAGTTGATCGTTTGGAAGATGATTTGCGGGTCTTCTGTTTTGTCAAGTAAAAGCTGAACAAGATAAAGCCGATCAGTAATAATCTTTCTGAGCTTTGTAAAGAAAGACGATGTCTCCTGCCTGGGGAGATGCTTATATAGATCCTTTAATGTATTCCTTAGATATTTATAATTTTTGAAGAACTGATTGCTATCGCGTAATTTGTCGTTTGACGTGAATAAGCGTTTATAAATTTCTTCGTCGCTTTTATGGGTATGATTAAGGCGTAAGATGTGGGTATCCTCTTCCTTGCAATCAGGATTTTCTGTATAGAAGTAGTTATGGAAGTTAATTTTTTTCTCTTCAAGTGAATTGGCGACATCCTGAATGGCTTTTAAAAGAATTGAGACGGTAGTGAGTCGTTGCTGACCATCAATGATGAGGAGCTGATTATCATCGCTACCGCTCGGGGCGAAAGCGCATGTGCCAAAAAAGTGACCTTTATCGCTGTCCGGATTATGGTAAAGTTCCATGATGTCATTGAGAAGTGTCTCGCAATTTTCATTTTTCCATGTGTATTTGCGCTGATAGACGGGGATGATGTATTTCAATTCGGATGTGAATAATTTTGAGAATGTAACTGGTGTACTTTGCATAATATGACTCCTAATAATGTAAAAAGAACAAAAAGCGACACTATTTTAAAATATTACTGTGGATATAATTTGTCAAACAAATAATCGCGCCGCGTATGGCTTAAAGCCATAGCGGCGCGCCGGGCGCGTATCTGCCGTAGGCAGATAGCGCCGGATATAAAAGAATTATTTGCG
>JAFZFY010000255.1 GCA_017555665.1 Pseudomonadota bacterium
TGATGCGTCGCATCATCGATGATTATAAAGATAAAAATATCGAATTCATCGCCGCTGTCCAACCTGGCCGCAATGTTGGGTAATTTTTTGTGGGGGAAACCCTTTCTTTTTGCCATTTTGTGGGGGAAACCCTTTCTTTTTGCCAAAAGAAAGGGTTTCCCCCACCCCCCTTTCCTAAAGAAAGGCATGAATGGGAAGTGCAGTTTTGTAGATTGCGCACCATCCATTATAATTTATAATTTAATTTTGAATGACGTATTATAAATTATTCGCGTCTTCAGCAAAATCCCATTTAACGCTTCTAATTGCGAATTGCTAATTGCTAATTAAAAATCATTAAACCTTTCAGCATAATTCCCATTTAACGCATTTAATTGCCAATTGCTAAATTGCTGATTAAAAAAAAAGCCGCTGTTTCCAGCGGCTTTTTTTATCAGGCTTCTTTTTTGTCTGCCGGTTTGTCCTTGATCACAGGAACATCCAAGCCGACCATGTTGTAAACATCTTTCATCGGGGGAACAGCTTTGATCATCGAGCTGAGAAAGTTGGATGTCGTGGAGGCACCATCCTGACCGCTCATGGAATCCCAAACTGTAATCTTGTCGATGTTGACACCCTTGATGGCATCGACCTGAGCCTTGACGATATCTTCGACCTTGTCGGTCATCATCAAGCGGACAGCGGCATCCGGATCGCCATTGGCAGCCTTAACGAGCATCATGAAACCTTCAGCGCGCTTCGCGAGCTGAGCCTTGATACCGTCTGCTTCTGCCTGCATTTTGAGGAGCATAGCGTCTGCCTGACCTTTTGCCTTGCGGCGGATGGCTTCAGCTTCAGCTTCGGCAGCGATCTCGATGCGGCGTTTTTCGATATCGGCCTGAACGAGGACGTCGGCCTGCATCGTCGCTTTCTGGCGCTCGGCACGAGCGATTTCAGCTTTTTCTTCGGCGGCATACGCTTCGCTCAAAGCGCGAGCATTCTTGACCTTTTCGGCGCTGTATGCACGAGCACGGGCTTCCGCTTCGGCTTCACGACGGCTAGCTTCAGAGAGCGCGATGGCCGCAGCTGCCTGGTTTTCTGCCGCGATAGCTTCAGCATTGGCATTGGCCACTGCCGCACGCTGTTCTTTTTCAGCTGCCTTTTCGGAAGCCACTGCCGCAGCGTTTGCGTTCGCGATATCTGCACGTTTCTTCGTCTCAGCCGCTTTTTCTGCCGCGATAGCTGCGGCTTCAGCATTCGCGATATCCGCACGTTTCTTCGTCTCAGCCGCTTTTTCTGCCGCGATGGCCGCCGCATCCGCATTCGCGATATCGGTTCTCTGTTTGGTCTCGGCTTCTTTTTCAGCCGCCAATGCCGCCGCGTTCTCTTTCGCAACGCCGGCACGCTGTTCACGGTCTTTTTCCGCGAGTTCGATCGCTTCGCGCGCTTTCTCGTTCTTTTCACCCGTGTTACCTTCACGGTTGCGTTCAGCAACGTTGCGCTTCGCTTCGTTCAATGCCTTCGCTTCGGCTTCTTTACCGAGGGCTTCGATATACCCCGACTCATCGCGGATATCCGTCAAGTTCGCGTTGATCAGCTTCAGACCGATCTTCTTCAGTTCCGACTCCACGCACTGCTGAACCTCGCTCATGAACTTGTCACGCTGCGTGTTGAGCTCCTCGATATCCATCGTCGCGATGATCAGACGAAGCTGGCCGAGAATGATCTCATTGGCAAGGCTCACGACGTTGTGGAGCGACAGCCCCAGCAAACGCTCTGCCGCGTTCTGCATCACTTTCGGCTCGGTCGAGATACCGACCGTAAAACTCGCGGGCACATCCACACGAATGTTCTGCTTTGAAAGCGCGCCACGAAGGTCGATATTGATCGAAAACGGTGTCAAATCAAGGAACTGACAGTCCTGAATGAACGGCCATACGAATGCCGCACCACCGTGAATACATCTCGCAGAACGATTCTCACCATTCGCGTCCGCTTTCAGTTTACCATAAATGACAAGAATCTTGTCTGACGGACATCGGTGATAACGCTTTATAAAGCCTGCAACCAGACTGATCACAATGATAATACAGACTACGCCAATAACAACCAACAGCATATCGTCCACGGCACATCCTCCTTTTCGAGACCGTTTTGGCACCGGCGCTATTTCGCTGCGCTCATTACGCGCCGGCACGCGCCTATTTCATACGGCGCGTGACCTTTTTGAGAACCCCATGAGCCTATCATGGCGGTTCAAAGTAACCCAACCCCCGCAATAATTCAACTTCATTCCAACAGCCGGTTGAAAGTTCAGTCTTCTACAACCCCAGCTGCATTTGTCAAATTCAAGACAAATTTACCCTTTTGGGCACCACATGTATATTCAATACAGCATTGATCAGCGTCAGGCCGATCTTATTGAGCTCGCGTTCCACGTTCTCATTCACTTCGCTCACAAACGCTTCATCCCCTCTCACTTCATTCGAATCTCGTGACGCACAGATCAAACGTATCTGCCCCTGAATAATCTCCTTGGCAAGGCTTGCAATATGATGTTCATCAAGCCCCAAAATCCGTTCCGCCGCATTCTGCAGCACGCCAGGTTTTGTCGAAATACCGACCGTAAAGGTCGCGGACACATCCACACGGTCGTTCTCCTTGGTGAGCGCGTCTCTCAAATTGACAGCCACCTCGCTGGCCGTCAAATCGAGGTAGCAGTAAGACTGAATGAACGGCCAGACAAAAGCTACACCCTTGGTGATACACTTTGGCCCCTCGCGTACAGTCCTCCCCATCTTACCATAAATCACGAGGACTTTACCGGGCGGACAGCGGTGGTAGCCCCTTACAAAAATTACAACAAGGATCCCAAAGACCACTAAATTCATAATCGCAAAGGCCAATATCGTGAACATACCACATCCCTCATGTGCAAATGATGATTTCCCATGCCAGAACGCAACGATTATTCAAGTTCTTCCGCCACGCGCTGGACGACCATCACATCGTCCTCCAGGACATCCACGACGCGCACCTGCGTGCCATATTTGATCGGCATCGGATCCAGGCTCACCGCATCATACTCGCAGAGCTTTCCGTTCAGCTCGATATTGACCTTACCCTTGCCTTCCTCATGCGGCGGAATCATCAAATAAACTTCCCCTTCTTTGCCGATCGCCTTCTTCGTGTTCACATTCCCGCTCGACTCAAGCCTGAGCATCGCGCGCATCAGATAAGCGCACACCACAAGCATGATCAGACCTGCAACGAAACCGCAGAACACCGAAAGAATATAGAAACCAGAAGCGCTGAACACGCCCAGCGTCACCCACGCCCCCATGCAGAAAAACGCCAGAATGCCGTGCAGACTGAAGAAATGAAGCGCACTGCCCTGGGTATCCGCGCTGTCGAGAACGCCATCCCCGTTGACATCAAGGCCGTCCGGAATATCGACAATCCCATCGCCATCGATGTCGATCCCACCATTACCGATCCCGATCATCATCAAGACGGTCTTGAGCACGAAAAATAATGACGACACGATCGCGATCACATAATAGACCTGTTCAAATCCGCTCAATCCAGAAAACCAGCTAACCATTGTCACTCTCCAATTGATGCCCAATTCACCGACAAAACGCCACCCGAGCACAATCTGTTTACCGCAGTATCACCGATCCCCAGCAAGATAGGGTTCATGCGGCATATCGCAACCACTGCCCTCGCAGACCGGCGCGCAAACGTATCATCCCGAAACGCATGTTTTCCGCATGATCTACATTCAAAGCCCCTATTCGCCTGCAAAATCAAAACGCTCTCAAGATACTCAAGAGAACACGCTTAGATTATCAGATATTTGCACCAACTGCGCGCTTTTTTAAGGCTCTGTTCAAAAGAGTGGAGATACCGTCCGTCAGGTACACAAAACACGTGGGAGCGCAAGCGCTCCACATCCATCTCCCCCGAAGAGAACGCCGCGAAAGCGGCGTGTGAGATCCGGAAAAACCATATCCACTGCCGTAGAACAAAGCTAAAAATCAATCCGCGTATCCCGCAGGGATAGCGGATGCACGCCCGGCGTATCGGCAACGCCGATAGCCGCGCCACATATAAACGAGCCGTATGCGCATCACGCATAGGCGAGCAGAGACGTGGCGTGACACGTCTCGCGCCCGGCGTATCGGCAACGCCGATAGCCGCGCCACATATAA
>JAFZFY010000256.1 GCA_017555665.1 Pseudomonadota bacterium
AATCGTGTTATTTTCTTAGCAAGCATTGGCATAGCCATCGGTTGCAACGCCTGTTCTTTTGATGAAAACAGTTATGGTTTTACTGAGCCCTGCGAGGATTGCGTGGTATCCGAAGCGAGACTCACCGGTATGCCCGAAGAAAGCTACAAGCCCGATACATGCGGTAACGGTCAATTAGACCCCGGGGAAGTCTGTGATGGGGCTCTCGGCCTGGATGCTTATTCCTGCAAGGCCATCTTCGGCGATGGCTCCACGGGCATTGTCACTTGCGCTGATAACTGCCTTTCCACAATCAAATCCGACTGCACGCCGCCTTACAGCTGCGGAAACGGCTCGCGCGGTCTCAATGAAAAGTGTGAGGTTGCCAACCCTTGGGCCAGTAAGTATGACTACGCTTTCCAATGCTCCGAATATGGCGCATCGGGTTACCGTTACTGCACTTCCAAATGCCGCTGGGACAACTCGCAATGCTCTGCAGGCACATGCGTTGATCCTAATGAAGAGAATTGCCTTAAATGCGGCAACGGCGTGATTGATTCCGTTGAAGAGTGCGATCCCAATGCCCCCCTTCCTATAAATCCTAATACTCAGAAGCAAATAACTTGCGAAGATAAATTTGGACCTGGCTCAGTCGGCGTGCTTGGCTGCACAAACCTCTGCACACTCAGCTTCGCGAACTGCACAGTTCCCACCACGTGCGGCAACAATACAGTCGATAAAAACGAAGTCTGCGACGGCACAAATCTCAATAAAAAATCCTGCAAGACCATGGGACGCGAGTATTCCGGAAAACTCGGCTGCCTCCCGAACTGCAGCGGCTATGATTTCTCAGGCTGCGACGACACGACCAAGCCAAATTATGTCTGCGGTAACGGCATCCTCGAACCGGGCGAAGTCTGCGATGGCACAGCCGGACTCGACAAGTATTCGTGCAAAAATTATTTTGGCGCGAATTCGACAGGCTCCCTCTCGTGCTCTTCTGACTGCCTGAAGATCAAGGCTAACGGGTGTTCCATCGTGACCGGTCCCAGATGCGGTGATGGCATTCTCCAGCAGGGCGAAGGCGAAAAGTGCGATTACGCCATCGAATACACGGAAGAACAGCTCAAATGTACTGGCAATTACGAAGGAGTGCGTTCCTGCAATACCAACTGCAGGTGGGATACTTCTCAGTGCAAGGTCAAATCCAGCTGCGGCAACGGCGTCATCGAGGAGGGCGAGGAGTGCGAACCCGATGTGCCCATCTCCCTCAACTGCACGGATTTACACGGGCCGGGATCACGCGGCACGGTCTCCTGCAGAAAAGATTGCAAATATGACTTGTCCAAATGCTCCGTCGCGACGACATGCGGCGATGGCATCATTCAGAACGGTTTGAATGACACGCCCAATTACGGCGAAATCTGCGACGGCACCAATGTGAGAATGGCCAACGGCAAGAAAAAATCCTGCCGGATGCTCTATGGCTTGGGCTGGACGGGCACCGTCGTATGCCTCCCCAACTGCGCTGGCTATGATGGTTCCGGATGCGTGCCGCCGGCAGATAATTGATTTCTGACCGCCATGTCAGATGGCTTCGACGAGGCTCTGCCTTCTAAATCCCTCTCCCCCTCGGGGAGAGGGATTTTTTTGCATGGTGACACACGACGGAAATCGCCTCCCCCGCCGAGATCACACTCTCTGCAGCAGATTCATGGGGGTTCCCCCCTTTGAGGATGCATCCAGCCACCAGCATCCTCGCTTTGCATACATTTTGCCCGCGCAAGGAGAATGACGATGAGAGTTTCTGCGATCCCCTGCTGCCTCCTGTCGATGATCGCCCTCTTTGGCTGTGCCCATCCCCAATCAGCCGCCTCCCATACAGCCGCACAGACCGCAGAAGCCCATCCCGCCGCGATGCCTGACCTGATCTGCCCCGCTGTCCGTCAAACAAACCGCAAAGACGCGACCCCGTTCCACGAAGTCGCATTCACGCTCAATGACGGTGTCCTGTGCAGCGACGGCAAGTATTATTGCTATGCAAACGGGCAGACACCGATTCCTGCGCCCCAGAACAGCGTAGGTTACGAATGCACAAACCTCATCGATTTCGATGTCGATTATCGCGGCTCCCAGTTTGAGGAACTGACCACAAACATCGAAAACGAATACCCCTATTGCGAGGGCAGCGATGCCGCCAAAGTGCGCATCTCGCTAATGACGAAGCATATCCTCAAGTGGGTATGCACAGACGAATCATGCGAATGCGGCGGCCAGACGTGCCCCCGGAACTCGGTCTGCGAAGAAGAACGCTGCATCCCGCCCACGCAGATCGACTGGCCCGACGATGCGCCAATATGCGAGCACATGGATTATCGCGGCTACGGCTGGTATTCGGATCCCATCCCGGAAGACGACGATCCCAACGATATCTATTGCAAAGACACCACGATCCAGCCCCGAAGCAACCGGATATGCCTGGCACATCCCCAGGGAAGCCTGACCTACCACAGATTTTGTCCAGATCAGCCTGGCGCGTCTTCCGGAAACAGCATACAGAACGTCCACATCGATGAAGAGAATCAGGCGATTTCCATAGCCATGAACCTCTCCCCATCGGAACTTCGCGACAAATGGTTTCCGATGACCGCAGGCGACAAGACGGATACCTGCCAGTGCGGCGCACAATGGTGCGAAGCCGAAACCGCCTGTCTGAACGGCACCTGTGTCGATATCGCGACGCTTCAGCCGCTGCCCTCAAATGCATACCGATGGAACTACGGCAGACCACTGTGTTCCGAACCCTCGTGCCCTTGCGGAACGACCCAATGCCGCCAAAACGAATACTGCATCGAGGGCGCGTGTTTCGACACGCCCGATGTCATGAAGGTCGATGGCCGATACATCCGATACGGTGCCTACATCTTCACAGGCACCGATTATTATTACGATCCGAATACTTACGAGGCCCTTCCGCGCGATCATTATCAGACACTCAGCGAGGTCATGTGGCTGGATATCGTGACACACCGAATGTCCGCACTCTGCGAAGACCCGGTCCTGCCAGCAAACATCGAAGATTACATCTGCGTCCTCGACAACATCGACAACGCATGCGCCGAAGGCGCGGTCGATACAATCGCATTTCGCGGCTGGCATTGCGCAAAAGACGAGGGCTGCGCCTGCGGAGACACGACTTGCAGCAGACACGCCCGATGCTACCACGGACAATGCCTATACGACACCGTCTATCTGGCCATGGCATGCAACAGCGATTACACGCTGTGGGGACACGAGGGCACCAAAGCGGACGAAAGAGGCTGGTGTCTGTGCGGCGGCTCGACAGTCCCGCCAAACATGAACGGCTATCAGTGCCTTGGCAATGTCGGCATGTCCTGCCACCTCAACGACGGATGCGACTGCGGAAATGCCAGATGCAAATACTTAGATTACTGCGTATCGCCTGACAATTGCGCCGATGATATCGATGCGCCGCCGCCTGAAGAAGACCCGGAAGCGGACGATCCCGAATACGACGACGCATACGACGACGATGAAGAAAGCGAAGACCAGCCCTGAGCCTGTTTTTGCGGCAGGGGGAAGACTCCCCCTGCGCGGCTATGTGCTCGCCAGAGACGTGTCACGACACGTCTCTACTGCGCGCATACGCCGCTACCCCCACGACACATTTTATACACACGCCCCACAGCCAGAGCGTGCCCCACACGCCCGATCAAGGCGCCGTGTATCATCGGATTAATACTGCGCAAATCGCGTCAAATGTTGTATGAGAGCCGCCCAGCAACGGCCTTGTCTGCCGCACCACACGACCCCAAGCGTTTCGGCAGACAAACGCCGAGGGCGCAGCTGCCCCATCACACTTTTTCAGAGACACCGTGTATGCCTGAGACAAAAACGCCAGAAAATTTCGACCTTTCAGCCGCCGCTAATTCCAGTTCCTTGAAAACGAGATCCGAAGCCCTGGATGCGTTCCTCGCATGCAGCGATGCGCAAAAAGGCGCATCTGCGCTCAAGCTCCTTCAAACACCTTATAAGGATCTCAGTGAAGCCGTGCTCCAGGCATGCACCGCAGACATCGTAAACCCCCCGGAATTCAGGCACGCGCTGACCGACGCGCTAGACGAT
The DNA here is from genome assembly GCA_017555665.1 of Pseudomonadota bacterium. Classification (GTDB taxonomy): domain Bacteria; phylum Myxococcota_A; class Bradymonadia; order UBA4248; family UBA4248; genus UBA4248. The sequence goes on from JAFZFY010000256.1 coordinate 4,126, forward strand.
GTCAGGAACTCGGATAACGACAACTACCGGCAGCTCTTTATCGTGCTGCTCCAGAGGCTCGAAAAGCCCCTGGAACGCCCGCTTCTCGACTTCTGCCTCGCGGCGCTCCACGCATCCTCGAATGATGTCAGATATCAGGCTTTCTGCCTTGCCGAACTGAACGATACAGACACGCCCGAATACCTCGACTTCGTCCGTTCCGCACTGACAGATAGCGACGAAGACATCCGGATCGTCGCGATACAGGCCATCGAAAGGCTTCGCCCCGAATGGGGGCTGCAAGCGCTCAACGCAAGACGCGATGCAGTCTTTGGCACAGAGGCATGCCACCTGCTTATCACGTTGCTCAAGCTATGCCCCGACAGTGAGCGCGCGCAGACCGCCGGCGAGCTAACACCGTTCCTGAATGACGATCGGTTTGCCTTCGCCGTGTTCCAGGCACTCGCGGATCACGGCACCCCCGATGTCGTCCCGCATATCCTTCCGCATGCCAAAAGCTTCTTCTCGGAACCGACCATCCGAGTCGCAGCCGCGTATGCTGCCGCAAAACTCGGTTCCAGCGAGGGGCTGAACATCCTCAAAAAATTATCCGAATCACGGCACGGAAATCCCAAATACGCACAGGCGTTGCTCGCAGAACTCTCCAAAACTGCAACATGAGCGATTGGAATTTGCGACACCTGCAGAAATCATGTAATACAACATCAGTCATGACTCGTCTGAGCAAGGACTTTTTTTTAAGGAGGCAATCATGAAAAAGTTTTTAGCTTCTATCCTCACAGCAGCCATCGCATTCAGTTGCGGAGCCGGCTTCATCCTGACCACCGATACGGCAGACGCAAAGCCGACAAAGGCAAAACCCGCCAAAGATAACAAAGACAAAGATGCCAAGAAAAAGGCCCCGGCACTCAATGACATCCTCGGCGACCTCAAATGGGGCATGTCGGCCGAAAAAACAAAAACGATCCTCACCGAAAAGATCATGAATGACTTCAACACCAAAGCTGAAGGCAACACGGATCTGCAATACGTGGACAATCTCCGCAAGACGCATTCGGACCGCGTCGAGAATATGCAGAAGTCCTATCAGATGCTCACGCGCGACAACTCTGCAAGCCTTTCCGTTTCGATCGTCGGTGAAGAATTCATCCCGGATGCCGGTGAATCCATGCTCATCCAGCGCGAAGACATCGCCTCCAAGTATTTCTTCTTCTACAACGACAAGCTCTACAAGATTGCCGTCGTCTACGACTCGTCATATCTCGGCCCGATCGCTTTCGACACATTCGTCGCCACGACCGCCCAGAAATATGGCCGCGCCAAAGACGAAATCTGGGATGACGATGCAAACTTCACCGAAGCGATCTGGACAGACAAGACGGATGTCAAGCTCTCTGTCAAAAACAAATACGCCTCGTACAACACGTTCCTCATGGTCTTCATGGATGATTCTGTCGAACAGAAACTTCAGGCAAAGCACAAAGAGTATTTCACCGCGCTCAACAGCGGCCCCGAAGTCAGTTCAGCCATTGATGATCTCACTGCAGACGCCACCGACGGCGGCGGCAGCAGCGTAGACGCGCTTCTCGGAAAAACCACAAAAGTCGACCTTCTCGCCGGACTCTCCCAGGAAGACATCGATGTGATCAACGGTGTCACCACCCAGGAAGAGCTTGAAAAGAAAAAGAAAGAAAAGGCCAAGAAAGAGCACAAGAAAGACAACTCCAAAGCCAAGAAAGGTCTTGAGATCTTCTAATTTGCCGCAATTCTGCCCCTGGGCATGAGATCGTGTGAACGTCCAGGGCGATCCACAGACAGCCGGCATAAATAAGCCGCGTATGCGCGACGCGCATAGCGGCTTTCCGCGCTGTACCGGCAAAGCCGGAAAGCGCGGCACAAAAAAGCCAGACGGCCATCAAGCCGCGTATGCGCGACGCGCATAGCGGCTTTCCGCGCTGTACCGGCAAAGCCGGAAAGCGCATCACAAAAAAGTCAGACGGTCATAAATTTGACACTTCTGCCGAGACATTTCCGATACGCCTCCCGATGGGCTTCGCCCTCCCGTGCGGAGAAATTAAGCGCGAACTCAGGCATCGGAAGCTCGACACAGACCAGATCATGACGGCCGGCGACCGCCGCCGAGATCTCGCGCAGCAACGGCTCGGAAGCCGGCGACGAAAAGCACGAAAACCACAGGATCGGAATCCCCGGATGCCCGTCAAGATAGGCTTGCAGCATAGGCCAAGCCTTGTCCAGACGCAGTGCAGGCGGGTCGGGATCAAGCGAATCCTTGGCCATATCGCAACGCTCGCTGATCAGACGGCGCAAGACCTTGTCGAACGGCATCTTCATCATGCCGGATGCCGCCTCATACTGCCCGGCTGCCAGCAGTTCTTCCGCCCACTGCGCCCGCGCGTATTCGAGAAGCCCGTCGAGATCGATCAGCTTTCGCCCCTTGACATACTTTGAAAAATCGACGCGTCGATAGACCTTAAAATCCGCGTAAAGCGCATTGACGGCTTCCGACCAGGCAGGCACGGACCAATCCTCCGGCTGCTGGGCGAGACGGCCGAACAGCCATGTTTCAAACATCGTCACGGCTTTAGGGGGATAAACATTCTTGGCGATCCATTCCCCGCCGCATTCGTCACAGGCGATCACGGCAACCTCATCAAATGCCCCGGCAAGCCTGGCGATCCATGCATGCACACGCATCAGTCCGCAGGGCGCATCTGCGCCAAATACGCGCATTTGCGGCCCGGCATCGACCAGCATCACGATCCTGCGATGCGCCAGGCGCGCACGCCTGTAAACTTCCAGTTCCTGGCGCTTTGCATAGCCGCGCCAGACGATATGCTTCAGCCGATCGCCGCTCACAAACGGCCGGATGCCCTCCAGATCCTCGCTTTCATGCGCACTCCGGCCGCGCCGCCCCATGCCGCTTCGCGCAAGAAAACTCGCCAGTTTTGCACGCGACACGCGCTCTGGAAACACGCGTACCGGCCGATTCTGCTCAATATGAACCTCATAGCGAAAAAGCCGCAACAGGTCAGTCATCAGCAAAGCCACGCCCAGGATCCGACCGTTCCCAAACCGCACGCCTTCCGCCTGAAAACGAAGGCAATACTGCGATCCGGCACCGAGCGCATACACGCCGTCAAGCGCATCGGCGATGCGGATGTGCGCCGTGCAGTCCCAGCACAGCGCCTCTACGCACACGCGCCAGGGCAGACGATTGCACACCTCAAGCTCGATCACGAACTGCCGCCCCGACACCACATGCGAGGCATCGACATGGACGGAAAGGCTCAACAGACGACTGCGGAATGCACGCCAGGACAGAAGGGACACGGCATAGTCCAGTGCCAGAAAACCAAGCGTACATGCGAAAATGGTCGCCAGAAACACCACCAGTTCAGGTTGCTGAAGAACATGAAAAATGCAGGCAAATAGCCCCATCAAAAACACGATCGCAAGCACCGACCAGCCGGCAACCGTCAGATACGGCGGATTGACTGCCCGTTCCTGCTTTAAAATTTTTCGATAAGCGTTCTTTTTTTTGTCATCAAGCATGAAGCGGAATACCCATTTTCCCCAACTTTATGTTACTATGCCAGATTATGCAGGCCGCCTGCAACCCCGGTTTGTGTGTTGCCAACTGCAGTCATTATCGATTATGCTAACGGTATATGATTGCATCGTGCAGTCGATAAGGATGAATCCATGAACGATAATTTCCAGTCAGGAAAAACCCAGGCCATTGACCTTGATGAACTTCATGTTCAGAGTGCCAACCGTCCGACCGAGATGAAAGCGCGCGGAGAATTCGAGCTCGACAAATGGGGTGACGACCCGTGGTCAAGCACTGAAGAAAGCCGCAAAAAACGCCGCTGGGCGGAAGATATGCACTGGTCCGGTGACGACGAAGAAGAAAAGAAAGAAAAGCCCGAAGGTTTCTGGGAATCAAACGAAGAGGAGATGAAAGCGGGCTGGAAAGCACCGAAGCGCGGCGATGTCCTCGAAGCCGATGACGGATGGGGAGACTGGGATAACTTTGGCGGCGCGCCAAAACAGCTTGCCCAGGAAGAGGAAAGCAAGGACTTTGGCGGATTCAGAAGAGTGCAGGCGGCTTCACAGTATGCTCAGATCGACACGAGCAATTACGTGGACGGTCATGCCCAGCGCGATGACCTGTACCGTTCCAAAGAAGAATTCGGTACAGCAAACGTCCGCGAACGAAAGGGCGATCCATACTCGCAACAAGAAGAGTTCGGCACCGCAAACGTCCGCGAGCGAAACGGCGATCCATACGCCAATCTCAATTCCGGACCCCAGCAAATGGTCATGCCTGCCATGCAGCTCGTTGGCGAGGAATGGGGAAACGAAACTCAGGAAAAATCAAAAGATCCAGACTCAAATAACGAGGATGACATGCGTTCGAGTGCAAAAATTTCGCCCCAGACTCCGGCCGTAGATGATATTCCGGGGGTAACAAGAGCCTCTATTATTATTTTTCAGGCCGACACATCCCCCGTCGTGTACGAACTCAAAAAAGTCGTCACGACGATCGGGCGCGGACTCGACAACATGGTCATCCTGAATGACCAGTACGCAAGCCGAAAACATCTGTCGATCAACTATGTCAACGGTCGTTTTGAACTGTTTGCGCTCAGCGTGGATAACATCGCAAGCGTCAACAAATACCCGTTCACACATGTCGTCCTCATGAACGGCGACCAGATCGAAGTCGGCGCGACGCGCATCCGCTTCATTCTGGGGCCGATATCCGATGCACACATGACACTGTCGGAACCGGTCAACGGACGCCCCATGCACCTCGACCCGCCGCCGCAGGATGTGCGCTCGCCCAAAACGACACGCAAAAACCTGATCCTGCTCATTGCCGCCGTCGGCATCATCGTCCTGGCACTGCTCATCGGGCTCGTCGCCATGGCCGTCTCCAAACCGGATGACAAGAAGAAAACCGCCACGGTCGCTGAAATCACGGAATCTGACGCGAATGCGGATAAGGCTCAGGATGCCAAACGCCCGGCAGATGAACCCAAGCCCGAATTCGTCGAGCTGCTCCCTGCTGACGAACAGCTCATCGATGCCATGCTGGAATCGAGCAGCGCCGCCACGCCTATATATATGGGCTCCAATATGGATATTGCCGGCACGATGGTGCGCTTCAAAATCTCCACCACGCCATCGGGCGCTCGAATCTACAACGCCTCTGACGGCTCCCTGCGCGGCACGACGAAAGAAGATTACGCCATCACGGAATTCTCGCAGGACAGCACTAAAGACAAGCTCGTCATCCGGCTGGACGGCTACGTCGAAAAAACAATCGAGATTGATTACATGACATCCGTCGATGAGACGTTAGAACTCGAAAAAGACACGTCTCTGGAACCGGCCAAACCCGCTGCAAAACCTGCATCCACGAAGCCGAAACCCAAACCCAAACCCAAGCCCAGACCCGGACCGACCCGTCCCAACGGTCGTCTCATCATCTGATGCCCGATGAAATTTCCGACTTGGAAAACGCTTGAATCTCGTGCACGGGCGCTATCCGCCCTGCGCGAGTTTTTTGGACAGCGCGGCTATCTGGAAATCGAGTCGCGTGCCATGCGTGACACGACAGCTAACGATCCCTATATCGAAAGCTTCAAAACGTCCTGGTGCAGTTCCGATCAGCCTTTCTTTCTCCAGACATCGCCGGAATACGCCCACAAGATCCTCCTGTCCAGATACCGCCATCCGATATTCGAGATTGCACGCGTATTCCGGAACGAGCCGCATGGCGCACTGCACAGGCGCGAATTCACGCTTGCCGAATGGTACAGGCCGGATGCCGACTACCGCGACATGATGACCGAGACCGAGGCGCTTGTACGCGCGATCAGCCGCTGTCTTCAGGCAGATGACTGGCATTCCAATGCCCGTGAGCACAGCAAGCCCATCGCGATCTCCGCAGAGCCTTTCGAACGCCTGACCGTCGCCGAAGCCTTTGAACGCTATGCCGGCTTCTCGCCGATCGGCATGGACAAGCAAACGCTCGCAGATGCCGCCAAAGCCGTCGGCTCTCGCGTCAGCACCGACTGGAGCTGGAACGACATCATGAACTGCGTCCTCGTCGATCATGTCGAACCCAAGCTCGGCATGGACAGGCCGACATTCCTGATCGATTACCCGGCATCTATGGCCTCTTTGGCTCAGGTCAGGCACACGCCCCAGGGCAATGTCGCCGAACGTTTCGAGCTCTATATCTGCGGCATTGAGCTGTGCAACGGCTATTCGGAACTCAACGATCCCGACGAGCTGCGCGCGCGCTTTGAAGCGGACAACGCCGAACGCATATCGCTCGGCCTCGATTCCCTCCCGATTGACGAGCCTTTGCTCGAAGCACTCCCCGCTCTTGGCAAACTTGGCGGCAACGCCCTCGGCTTTGAACGCCTCCTCATGCTCTGCCTGCATCTCGACGATATGGGCGAGGTCATGTTTGAAGCCTGATGCGGCCGATTCTGATCGCGATATGACTGAACAATTCACAGGAAACTGGCTGATATCCTTCGACTCCGGCTCGCTCATACTCCGCGTGCCCCCCGAAGACACCGAAAAAGCACTCGAACTCCTGCCGCAGTTCGTCTGGGATCCTCGCATCAAGGCTTTGCGAGGAAGCGCGATGTTATACAGGCGCCTCCTGATCCAGCTCACTAAAAGAGGCGTGACCTATGAGGATCGGGCGCGCACTTACGAAGACCTTTCCCTGTCGTTTCAGTTCAGCCGCGTGCCGTTCTTCTATCAGTCGGAAGCCCTCGATGCCTGGGAAAATAACGGCAGTTCAGGCATCGTCGTTCTGCCGACGGGGGCAGGCAAGAGCTATGTCGCGCAACTCGCGATGGCCAGAAAGAACCGCTCGACGCTCGTCATCACACCCACCCTCGACCTCGTCGCACAATGGCACATGAACCTCGAAAGCGCATTCGGGATCAAGTGTGGGATCATCGGCGGCGGCACCTATGACCTCAAGCCGATCACTGTGACGACCTACGATTCTGCCTATATCCACATGGAACATATCGGCCATGCATTCGGGCTGCTCGTGTTTGACGAAGTGCACCACCTGCCGACCCAGACGTATGCCCTGAGCGCGATACACGCGATCGCGCCCTACCGCCTTGGCCTGACGGCAACCCCCGAACGCGAAGCGCCGCATTCCTACGCACAGCTCGTCGGCCCCATCGTCTATACCCAGACGATACGCGCGCTTGCCGGACAGAACCTCGCCGATTACGAGACCGCCCAGTACGAAGTCGAGCTCGATGCCGACGAACGCGAAGCCTATGAAGAATATCGCGCCTGTTACCTCAATTTCGTGCGTGACAACCATATCCGCATGGGAAGCCCGGACGGATGGACGGAATTCCTGCGGCTCAGCTCTCGCAGCGAACAGGGCCGCAACGCCCTGCATGCCCATCGCGCCCAACGCGCGATCACGCAGCACTGCCGCGCCAAGATGACGCTCCTCAACACGCTGCTCGCGCGGCATCGAAGCGACCGCACGATCATCTTCACGGCAGACAACGAGACCGTGTACCGCATCAGCCGCGAATACCTCGTGCCCGCGATCACTCACCAGAGCCCGGTCAAGGAACGCCGCGCCATCCTTGAAGGCTTCAACACCGGACGCTATCCCGTCGTCGTGACGAGCAAAGTCCTCAATGAAGGCGTCGATATTCCCGCCGCAAATGTCGGCATCGTGCTGTCGGGAAGCGGCTCCGTGCGCGAGCACGTCCAGCGGCTTGGCCGCATCCTCCGCGCCGCAAAAGACAAAAGCGCCATCCTCTATGAACTCGTGGCTAAAAATACCTCCGAGGCATTCACAAGCGAGAAGCGCAGGCAGCACGACGCGTTCTAAGCGCGGCGTCCCCGACACGGCACCGTGCTTCAGCACCTTGTGATACAGAAAAGCCTGATTTCAAGCGTATTTTTACGATATCCAGCCGCCGTGCATCGGGCGATCACGGTGCTTTGCGGCGGCGTATGAAATAGCCGCCGCCGGCGCAGCGTATCCGGCACACGCCGGATAGCGCGCCGCCACGAAGCGGAAAAATCCACGGAAAAGACCGCATTTTAACTGCGACACGGCACGCGCTTCTGTGCTACTATCCACATCGTCCTATCGTTTTGTGGAGGTCAGGATCATGCGAGTCAGTATCAGCATCAAGTGGACGCTCAGCGCCGTTCTTCTCGTCATCGTCGTCGTGTGCATCTATGCGTTTTTCACGTCATCCGACGCGCAAAAAAACGTGGACAACGAAGTCGAGCGCATCAAGCGCATCCAGTACACGGCCCTTGACGAAATCGGCTCGCAGACGACGCGCTATATCAGCCTGCCGGCATCGAGCCTCCTGTTCGACAACGACAAATCTGGCCTGAACAACCTGCTCGCGCCAGTCGTCGAGAACCACGAGGGCAGCGATAACAGCTATTACGCGATCTATTCGACGATCATCGCGCCGAACGGACGCGTCTGGGTCGCCACCGTCAACAGCGAATACGACTCGCTTGAACTCGCAGGCGAGACGTTTTTTGACCGCTCACGCGAAGAACAGGCGATTTCGGAAGTTTCCGAATCGTGGCTCAAGAACGATATCGCCGGCAAGACGCTTCCCGGCACCGAAGATGTCGAGCGCAAGGTCACGACCAAAGGCGAAACGAAGAATATCCACATCCGCCAGTACACGCAGAAAATCGAGAGCAAGACGGAAGATGGCGAGCGCGAGGAACAGGGCTATCTGATCATCGGATATTCGATTGACGGGCTTGACGCGGAAATCAAGGCGATCCAGGCACAAGGCGAAGTGCGCAAGAGCGAGGCGATGTCACGCGCGCTCTGGTTGGCGATCATCGCGGTCATCGTCGGGCTCATCGTCGCGGGCTTCCAGGCGATCCTCGTCACGCGCAACATCAAGAAACTCTCCAAGGCGGCCAGCCAGATCGCAAACGGCGACCTCTCGGTGCGAAGCGATGTCCACTCCAAAGACGAGATCGGGCAGCTCGGCGAGCAGTTCAACATCATGGCAGACCAGGTGCAGGCGCTCATGAAAGAAACCGAGCAGAAAGCCATGCTCGAAAAGGAAGTCGACATCGCGCGTTCCATTCAGACAACGCTTTTGCCGCCTTGCGGTCATGCGGTGTGCGGCCCTGTCCAGCTCAACGCCTATTTCCAGCCTGCAAGCATGTGCGGCGGCGATTTCTTCAGCTACAACCAGCTCGCTGACGGCTCGATTCTCCTGACCATCGGCGACGTGACCGGTCACGGCGTGCCGGCAGCCATGATCACGGCTTGCGCCAAGAGCGCGCTCGACACGCTCCTCAACATGACCTCCGTTCAGGGCTTCAATCTGCCTCAGATCATCGCGAGCCTCAACGTCGCGATCTGCCAGTCTGCCAAACGCGAATACTTCATGACGTTCCTCGCGATGCGCATCAGTGCCGATGGCCGTTCCGCCGAACTCGTCAACGCCGGACACAATTTCCCGCTCCTCATCCGGGGCACCGATGTCAAAGGCCTCGTTTCACGCGGCGAGCGTCTCGGCGATCAGATGACCTCCAAATACGAGTCCATTCAGGTTCAGCTCAACAAGGGCGACATGATCCTCTTCTTCACCGACGGCCTGCCGGAATATGCGAACACGCAGAACGTCGAATACGGCGAAAAACGCCTCCGAAAAGTCATCGCGCCCTGCGCAAGCATGGATGTCGATCAGGCCATCAGCTACCTCTGGAACGATTTCACCGCGTTCTGCGCCGATGCACCGCAAAATGACGATATCACGCTCATGTTTGCGCGCGTTTGAGGTTGATTTGGCATCCGACTTCTGCCATAATAAAAGGAGCATTTCTCTTTTTTAAGGAGACAAACGATGGAAGAAACAAAACAAACATACGAACATCCAGAAATTGAATATCTCGGCGAACTGAGCACCCTCATCCAGGGCGGCTCCGATGAAGGGCCTGGCGGCGGTTATTGCCCGCCGACAATTTGCACAGATTAATCTCTCGCTGTCATTTTTTTTCGGACTGGCCTATTGCTGCGCAATACGGCCAGTATTTTTTGGCCTATTGCTGCGCAATACGGCCAAATTTTTTTATGATGCGTATCCCCGAATGCGCCACACACGGCTCCAAAGCCCGTTCAAACGCTCAAATGCCGCATCTGGCTACCTGGTGCCGATATGTCTGATCAAATCTCTGCCGCAGACCGCAACCCCAAGGAGAGTTCCGGCCGCCCACAGGTCAGAAAATTCTTCAGACCAGCCTATCTCCTGTCCAGCCTATGGCTTCTATCATCGTCGTGTTTGATGCTGTTCGTGCCGTGGTGCATCGTACAGATCATCGACAATGGCATCACCCAGAAAGACACGCACGCACTTGTGCTCTGGATCACGCTTGCTGCCGTTTCGCAGGCAGGCGCAGGCATCTGCCGTTATATCGGCAACAACCGGGTCATGTATCACGCACTCGCACTTGCCCGAACGCGACAGCTCGAACTCTATCACGCGGTCATGCATGCCGATCTGCGGCACTTTCCGCAACTCGCCCAGGGCAAAGCGATGGGACAGCTGCTGACCGCCTCCCAAAGCGAGCAAGGTTTCTTCGAAATCCTGTACCGCCAATGCCTGCCCTTGATCGTGTCTGCCGTGATCACGGTCGGCGCGCTGCTCATGTTGTCCTGGAAATTAGCCTGTCTGAGCCTGCTGCTCATGCCCATAGCCGGTGCCGTGTGGCTCTACCTCAAGCGCCGCATCCGAAAACAGACGCGCGACAACTACGAAGCATGGGAAAACGTCTACCGACATATCTCCGACGCCTTCCGCGCCCTGGTCCCCCTGCGCGCGCTCCATCTCACGGATTGTTTTGCCGATACATTCAACGATGCGACGGCTGAATGCCTGCAGACAGGCTACCGGCTTCATAAAACTGTCGGCGTGCAGGCACCTGCGTTTGATGTCGCGCAGGCCTTTATCCTCGTCGCGCTGTTTGGTTTCGGCGGCATCCAGGTCATGCAAGGCGCACTTTCCATCGGCATTCTGCTGGGATTTCAGGTCTATCTGTCCAGGCTGTTCGGCCTTATCCGCAGCGGCACGGGCATCTTTGGCGCGTATCAGCGGCTCTTGGAAGGCCAGGCGCGTGCCCGTGAGATCGAGAACCTGCCCCAGGCGTGTCATGCAAACCTAGAAACCGCCGTTGCGCCGGAGCTTCTTCGAATCGATGGGCTATGCTTCGCCTTTGAAGACCGGGACATCTGGCGTGACTTCAGCTTTGTGCTCTCCGAAGGCGAGTATCGCGCGATACTGCTGCCTTCCGGATCGGGCAAGACCACGCTTGCGCGATGCATTCTGGGGCTATATCCGCACCAAGCAGGCACGATATACATCCCTCAGGGAAACACGCGCACCATCGGCTTCGTGCCTCAAGAAAACGCCTTGTTCAACGGCAGCATCCGCGACAATATCACGTTCGCATGCACGGCCCCTTTGCCGGAAGAAACCTTCCAGAACCTGATCCACGTCTGCGGGCTTGAGGCTGTCTTTGCGCGTTACGGCGACAGCCGCATCGGTGAAAATGGCGCCAAACTGAGCGGCGGCGAACAGCGCCGCGTCATGCTCGCCCGCGCACTCGCGACTACCCCAAAACTCCTGATCATCGACCAGCTCGCCAGCGAGCTTGAACCCGATCTCTGTCGGCAGATATTTGCCAATATCCACGACATGGATCCCAAGCTCGGCATCCTTTACCTCGGCCATCGCGAGCCAGAATGGGACAGCTAGACCTTGAATTTTAGCGCATCTGCGCTTGCTGAGCGCACCTATCACGGTACCTTGATATGTCTCACAAGTCCCACAAAAAGGCTTGTTTATGCGCGTGAAAATAACGCTTTTGTGATACGTGTGAGCGCAAGCGAACCCACGCCCTCACCAAACTGGAGAGGGCGGCGCGAAGCGCCGAGTGAGGTCTGACGAAGCCATCT